>VGEJ01000242.1 GCA_016869335.1 Alphaproteobacteria bacterium
CGGCTCAACTACATCATCACCGACAACATGAACGACGAGCAGCGCGGGCGCTGGCTGCCGAAATTCACCGACGACCCCGACTGCCTCATCGCCATCGGCATCACCGAGCCCAACCACGGCTCCGACACCTTCGGCCTCGTCTACGGCCCCGGCGTCGGCCTGCAGCTCGAGGCCAGGCGCGACGGCGACGACTGGGTGCTCAACGGCACCAAGGATTTCATCTCCAACGCCGGCATGGCGAAGATCTATTTCATCCTCGCCCGCACCGACAACAGCGTCGGCATCGACAAGGGCGTGACCTGCTTCGTCGTCGAGAAGGGCCATCCCGGCTTCACCTTCGGGCCCTACCGCGACAAACTCGGCAAGCGCACCGAGGTCAACTGCCCGCTGATCTTCGAGAATTGCCGCATCCCGGACCACGACCGCGTCTCGCCGGTCGGCACCGGCATCAAGTTCATCGCCCATCTCGCCAAGGGCAGCCATGTCGAGACGGCGGCGATGACGCTCGGCATTGCCCGGCACGCGCATGAGGTCTCGCTCGACTGGGCGAAGAAGCGGGTGCAGGGCGGCAAGCCGATCATCTGCCACCAGTCGGTGCAGCAGATGATCGCCGAGCAGGCGATGCTCATCGAGGCGACGCGCAACTTCATCTGGCGCGCCGCGCTGCGCGCCGACGAGGAGCCGTTCCAGCCGCATTACTCGCTGCTGTGCAAGGTGTTCGCCGCGGAATCGGCCTTCACCTGCGCCAGGCTGGGGCTGGAGATCATGGGCGGCCACGGCTTCATGAAGCACTATCCGATGGAGCGCATCTTCCGCGACGCCTCGGCCTATTTCCACACCGACGGCATGAACAAGCTGCACCTGATGAAGGCCGCCCAGGTCATCGGCCGCGTGCCGCCGGAGCGGGTGTAGCGGGTCGTGAGTTTCCTCTCCCAACGGGAGAGGGCTTTTCGCGTTGGCGAGCGGGAGCGAGCTTACGCGAAAGGGTGAGGGGTTACGCTCGTCGGGGAACAAGTCCGGCCGCGTAACCCCTCACCCTTCCGGCGTAACCGCCTCGGTCGCTTCGCTTCCTGCGGCGCTAACGCCGGAAGCCCTTTCCCTTTGGGAGAGGAAATCAGGGATGGAGAAACGCCATGAAGGCCCTCGTGCTGCGCGAGATCGGCGGACGGCTGGCGCTGGAGACGGTGCCCGACCCGGCGCCCACCCCGAGCGAGGTCGTGCTCAAGGTGCATGCCAATGCGCCCGACCAGCTCGACGTGACCATCAGCACCGGGCGCATCCCCGGCGCCAAGCTGCCGCTCATCCCCGGCCACGAGATCGCCGGCGAGATCGTCGCGCTGGGCGCCGGCGTGACCGGATGGAAGGTCGGCGACCGCGTCACCGTTTACACCTATCTCACCTGCGGCGCGTGCCGCTACTGCATCGCCGGCCGCGAGACCTTGTGCCGTAATCTAAAAGGTTACGTCGGTGTGCAGAGCGACGGCGGCTGCGCCGAATATACCGCCGTGCCCGCGCGCAACCTCGTGCGCATCCCCGACAATGTCGGCTGGGTCGACGCCTCGACCATCCCCAACGCCATCGCCACGCCGTTGCGCGCCATCAAGGGCCGTGCCGGGGTGAAGGCCGGCGACGACGTCGTCATCGTCGGCGCCTGCGGCGGCATCGGCATCCACGGCGTGCAGATCGCCAAGCAGTGCGGCGCGCGCGTCATCGCCGTCGACATCGACGATGCGCGGCTGGCCGAGGCGAAGACGCTCGGCGCCGATCTCGTCGTCAACGGCGCGAAGGAGGATTTCTCGCAGGCCGTGCGCGACTTCACCGGCGGCAAGGGCGCCGAGGCGGTGATGGAGTTCGTCGCCATGGAGGCGACGATGGGCAGGAGCTACGCCTCGCTCGCCACCGGCGGCATCCTCGTCTTCGTCGGCGCCCAGCCCGGCAATGCCTTCGCGCCCGACCCGGTCAGCTTGGTGATGCAGGAGTTCACGGTCACAGGCTCGCGCCACGTCAACCGTGCCGAACTAGCCGAGGCAGCCGACTGGCTGGGGCAGGGAAGGGTGAAGCCGATCGTCTCGGGCACCTGGACCCTGGCCGAGGGCCAGAAGGCGCTCGACGCCGTGGCGCAGAACCGCGTGCTCGGCCGCGCGCCGATCCTGCCGTGGAGTAGGACGCGTCGCGCTCATCGCGGCGCCGCCCCATCGACCCTCTCCGCCATGCGGGGCGGAGAGGGTGGCGAGCGAAGCGAGCCGGGTTAGGTGGGGTGTTACCCACGAATGCACTACCACGAGCGAACCCACCGGGAACGCCCCCACCTCTCCCCGCCCTCTCCGCCACGGGGGGCGGAGAGGGGGAAGGACGGGCAGCGACCGGATCGCGAGAAGCGCTTCCTCAGACGCGCGGCGGCAGTCGCGTTTCGATGGCCGAGAGCCAGTCCTGCAGGGCCGCGCGATACGCCGGCAGCCGGGCGGAGAGTTTCTCGGCCAGCGCTTCATCGTAGGCGTGCACGGCGCGGTTGCAGTCGCGGCCCATCGCCAGCAGACCCGCGGTCTGCGCGGCATCGAAGAGGCCGTTGGCCTTGCAGGCGCGGATGACTGCCCCCGGCGCTACGTTGGCGTCGAGATCGACGGCGTAGAGATAGTGGCGGGCGGCGGCGACCGCCGTCTCGTACCGAACACGAAGCGCAGGATCGCGGAGTCCCGCACCATGTCGTGCTAGGCGCGGGCGTCCAGCGCCTCGCCGAAGCGGAGCAGGGCTTCGCGCGCCAGGGCGACGCGCTCCGTTACGTCCGCCAAGGCACGCCCTCCTTCAGCACCTTTGCACGCAGCCTGTCGCAGGCCGCGCACAGATCGACGAGGTCGAAGAAGTAGGGGATCGTGCTGTCCTCCAGCGCCTCGGCGATCTCGCCCAACAGATGCGCGGGGAAGTCCGGCCCGGGCTCGACGGCTACGTCGATGTCGCTCGTGGTCCGCTCCTCGCCGCGGGCGAAGGAGCCGAACAGCCAGACCTTCGCCGGCCACCCTTCGAGGCCGCGCAGCACGATGGCCCGCACCTCGCGCAGATAGCGGGCACGGCGCTCGGCATCGGTTTCGGCGCGGGCGGCAGTCATGGCGAGACTATAGTAGAGATCGGATTTTCCCTCCCACATAGGGAGAGGAAGCGAAATCCGACTTTCCCCATGGAAGAGGAAACGCGAAGCGGGCTTTCCCTCTCCTAGCGGGAGAGGATGAACTGCCGAAATGGCCATGAGCTTCGCGCGCCAGAGCAACGCGCTCCGCCGGTCCCCGCCGACCCTCTCCGCCGCGCGGGGCGGAGAGAGTGGCGAGCGGAGCGAGCCGGGTGAGGTGGGGTGTTACCCACGAATGCCCTGCCACGAGCGAACCCACCGGGAACGCCCCCACCTCTCCCCGCCCTCTCCGCCCCGGGGGGCGGAGAGGGAGATGGACAGGAGGCGTCAGAAGCCGGCGGGGGTCGCGCTCGCGGTCATGGCCCGGCGGGCGTAGACGAAGCCGTAGGTGCGGTAGGTGCTGCGGCCCCATTGCTGGCCGGGCGTGTACCAGACGCGCACCGCCGACCAGTCGCCCTTCTCGGAGACGTCCTGGATTGGCGTGTTCTCGTGGATGCGGCCGTCATTGAGCCAGTTGGCGTGGCTGGCGATGACGATACGGTCGCTGACCACCTCGTTGATGACGGCGACATGGCCGGGCGAGCCGTTGATGCGGCGGAAGACCAGCACGCCGCCGGTCTCCGGCCGCGCGCCGCGCCCGTAGCGGTTCTTCGCGTTGTCCCACCAGCGCCAGGCATCGCCGCGGATGTCCATGCCGGTGACCTGGCGGGCGTAGGTGACGCATTCCAGCCGCTTCTTGCCCTTGCGGATCTGCACCAGCGAGGCGAGTTCCAGCGTCTCGGCCTGGGTGGGGGACGGCGTGGCGGTGGATGGAATGCGCGTCTCGGGCCGCGTCGGCACATGGGCCGTGTCGCGGATCGGCTCGACAGGGATGGAACCGCAGCCGGCCAGCGCGAGCAAGGCGGCCCCGGCCAGAAGGCCCGTCAGGGCGCCCTGCAGCGACAGGCGGGCGCCGCCAATGCGCGATGATCCGGTCCTGTCGGGCACCATGCCAGCCACGCTCTCGTCGCCCTTGCCCGGAAGGCGATCCGTCCCGCCGTCCCGGCGATTTGCGGCCCGCATCCTATCGGGAATGATGTACGAAAGAGGGGGGCGGGGGCAAGCCGGCAAGCTGAAGTGATCGGCCCCCATCGAGTGGTCCAGGTGGAATGTTAGTTCAGAGTTGGCCGTAGCGCTCGTTGGAGCGTGGGCGGCGAAGCCGATCGGCGTAGCGCAGCCGGCCACGCGGCG
>VGEJ01000243.1 GCA_016869335.1 Alphaproteobacteria bacterium
CGGCGAAGCTGGGCAGCCCAGTCGGTGACACTGAGCTTCACGTTGATGCCGACGGCCTTCATCTGTTCGGCCATGACTTGCGCCGCGGCGTGGTGGGATGGGTACGTCGTGTTGGTGGCGATGATCACCTCCTCGCCCCTGTATCCCGCTTCTTGAAGCAACTGCCTCGCGCGCGCGGCGTTTTTCTGGTTGTAGAGTTCCTTGCCAATGTCGGTGTAGTACTCCTGCCCCGGGAACAGCCAGCCGGGATGGATCGAATAGGCGCCGTCGGTCGAAAACTCCATGATCTCCCGCATGTCGAGCGCAGCCTGCACGGCGCGGCGGAAGGCGATGTTGTTGGTCGGCGCCATCTGCAGGTTGGTCTGGACATGGTGGTTCCACCAGTTCTTGACCGGCGCCAGCGCGACATTTCGGTTGCCCTTCAGCACCTGCGCTTCCTTGAACGGCAAGTCGTCGACGAGGTCGAGATCGCCCCGTTCCAGCCCGGCGATTCGCGCGGCCGGCTCGGGCACGACCTTGAACGTGACCGTGTCCACGCACGCCACCTTGCGGCCGCTGAAGCCGTTGCGCTGTTCGAATTTCGGGTTCGCCACGTAGCCGGCAAACCGCCTCAGCTTGACGTGGCTATCGGGCACCCATTCGACGAACTCGAACGGGCCGGTCCCCACCGGCCGGAACCGTTCGCCGTTGGGCAGATCCGGCGTCTCCTCGGGCATGATGACGACTAGCGCGCCCACGGCCGACAGGCCGTCGAGGAACATGGGCGCAGGCGCCTTCAAGCGCACGACGAAGGTCAGGTCGTCCTTGGCCTCCCACCCCTCCGCCGGGGCAAGCGCCGCGTTGGTGGCCAGCTTCTTGAACCGGCTGAACGAGGCGGCGACGTCGCGCGCGGTCATCGTCTTGCCGTTGTGGAACTTGACGCCGGGCCGGAGCTTGAAGGTGTAGCTGAGCTTGTCGGGGCTCTCCTCCACCGCCTCGGCGAGGTCGAGGACCGGATTCAGGTTCTCGTCGCGGGTGATCAGGTGCTCGAACATGTTGCGCGCCACCTGATTGGTGATGAGCGCCGGGAAGAACATCGGATCAATCCCGGGCAACTGCGCCGAAATACCCATGACGAGGTCGCCGCCGCGGGCCGGGCATTCGAACGGCGCTGCGGCTGCGGGCAAGGCGAACGCGGCGAAGGCGGCGGCGAACGAGACTTGCCTCAGCTTGATCATGGCGGGCTCCCCTGTCCTCGATAGTGCCTCGTTTCTACACTATCGATTCCTTTTTCGCCGGTCAAACACCTGTAGCCGATTGAAACGGCTTGATTTTCGTAAGACTGTTCGAACACTGCTCGCACGCTCCCAAAACGCTGTCGCCGAGCATGCCACGCGTTTCTGGATCGCCGCGGCGAGGCACGATAGGGTTCGTCATGACCGCGCGCACGGCGATCGATGCCGCAAGCAAAGCCCATGAGCGCGTCAAGCGCCGGCTGCTGTCGGGCGAGTATCGGCCCGGGCAGATGGTTTCGCTGCGCGCGCTTGCCCGGCTGACCGGCCTGACATTGGCCTCGACGCGTGAGTCCCTGCAGCGACTCGCCTTCGACGGGCTCGTGCGCATCCATCCTCACCGCGGCATCCAGCTCGCCGAGATGAACGTCGCCTTTGTGCGCGAGGCGTTTCAGTTGCGCCTGCTGATCGAGAAGGAGGGCGCGCGCAAGCTTGCCGAGCTCGGGCCCGACCGCGTGTTCGACGAGATGGAAGCGATGACGCGCCCCGACCTGGAGGCCCTCCAAGCGGGCACCAGCGATGCGCTGCGGCGGCGCGTGACGGACACCAACCGCCGGTTCCATGCTCCGCTGATCGACGCGCACAACAGCAGCACGATCGCAGACATCTACCGCGCCAACCAGGTGCGCATCGGCTTCATCAACCGCAACGTCAATCTGCCGCCGGGCGGCGACTTCACCGCGTCCATGACCGAGCACCTCGCGATCGTCGCGGCGCTGCGCGCGCGCCGCCCCGATGCGGCGGCGAGCGCAGTCGAGGACCACATCAACGCGGCCCTGCGACGCGTGATGAGCCTGTGAGCCGCCCGTCGATGCTGTTGCAGGCGCCCGAGCCCGACCTCGATGCGACGCCCCCGACCTGGCGTCCGCCGCAGGGCGCTTGCGACACCCACGCGCATGTGATCGGACCCGCGGAGCGATATTTCACAGTGCCGGACCCGGCGAAGAAGGCCGCGCGCGCCGGCCTCGAACAGTACCGGCGCACGCTCGACCACCTGGGGATCGACCGCACCGTGCTCGTTCAGCCCGATCACCACGGCTTCGACAACACCGCGCTGGTCGACGCGATCGCGGCGCTCTCCGGTCGCGCTCGCGGCGTCGCCTGCCTGCCGCCGGACGCGCCGGACCAGGCGTTTCAGAGCCTCCACACGGCCGGAGTACGCGGCGTGCGCGTGAGCAATCGGTCACGCTATTGCGCGCCCCTCGCCGCGCTCGAGGCCATGGCCGCGCGCGTTCGCGACCTTGGCTGGCACATCGGACTGCTGATCGATCCGGACGAGATGATCGGGGTCCTGCCGCGCGTCGACCGGCTCGGCGTCGATATCGTGATCGATCACTTCGGCCGCTGTCTTGCCGCGAACGGCGCCGACCATCGCGGGTTCAGGGCGCTGGTGGAGCTGGCGCGCCATCCCCGCTGTTGGGTCAAGCTGTCCGCAGCGGAGGGACTTTCGCTGCGGCCGCCGGACTACCGCGACCTCGATCCGATGGCCGAGGCCCTGATCGCGGCCGGTACCGAACGCCTGCTCTGGGGAACGGACTGGCCCCACGGCTCGGTCACGTTCAACCACATGCCGATGCCCAACGACGGCGCGCTCCTGGGCCTGGTACAGCGCTGGCTGCCCGACCCGGCGGAACGGCGCCGCGTTCTGGCCGGCAATCCCGCCCGGCTCTACGGCTTCGACTCCCCATGACGGGCTACGTGATCTACCGGCTGCTCGCCATGGCGCCGGTGCTGTTCATCGTCACGCTCATCTCGTTCTCGATCATGCAGTTCGTGCCCGGCGATCCGGCGCTGGTGATCGCCGGCGCCGAGGCGACGGCAGAGCAGGTCGAGCGGATCCGCACGCAGCTCGGCCTCAATCGACCCTTCCACGAGCAGTTGCTCGCTTGGTACGGAGGCCTGGTTCGCGCCGATCTCGGCCACAGCATCCTGCTGGGCCGAACCGTGACCGAGGCGATTGCCGAACGCCTGCCGGTGACGGTGTCGCTCGCGCTCTATGCGATCGTGCTGAGTCTGATCGTCGGCCTCGGCACCGGGGTCGTCGCGGCGCTGCGCCACAACAGCTGGGTGGATCAGCTGTGCATGACGCTGTCGCTCATCGGCGTCTCGCTGCCGAATTTCTGGCTCGCGATCATGCTGATCGTGCTGTTTGCCGTACAGCTTGGCTGGCTGCCGACCGGCGGCTACGTGCCGATCAGCCAGGACTTCTTCGGCTGGCTTCAGTCCGCAACGTTGCCGGCGGTGTCTCTGGCGCTCATGCAGATGGGATTGATCGCGCGCATCACGCGCTCGACCATGCTCGAGACCTTGCGCCAGGACTACATTCGCACCGCCCGGGCCAAAGGCCTGCCGCCGCATGTGGTGGTCGGCAAGCACGCGCTGCGCAACGTGATGATCCCCGTGGTCACGGTCGCCGGAATCACCGTGAGCCTGCTGATCAGCGGCGCGGTCGTCATCGAGACCGTGTTCTCCGTTCCCGGCATCGGCCGCCTCGTCGCCTCGGCCATCCTGCGGCGCGACTACCCGGTGATCCAGGGTGGGCTGCTCGTCAGCGCGGCGATCGTCATGGCGATCAACCTGGCCGTCGACCTCGCCTATGCCTGGCTCGACCCGAGGGTCCGCTATGGCCGATAGCGTGGCGGCAACCGGGCGGCTTCAGCGGCTCTGGCGCGGGCGCACGACCAGACGGCTGCGCCGCCACCGGCTGTTCATGACCGGGCTTGTTCTCTTCGCCGTCTTCGTTGTCGTCGGCCTGCTCGCGGACGTGCTGGCGCCGACGTCGCCCAACGCGATGTCGCTGCGCAACCGGTTCCAGTCGCCCGGCGCGCACTTTCCCTTCGGCACCGACAACTTCGGCCGCGACGTGCTGAGCCGAGTCATCCACGGCGCGCGCGTGTCGCTGCTGGTGGGCCTGTTCGTGGCCGCGCTCACGACCGTGTTCGGCGTCATCATTGGCGCCGTCGCCGGCTATTTCAGCCGGCTGGACGCGCCGGTCATCGGCGTCATGGACGCGTTCATGGCCTTTCCGACCATCCTGCTCGCGATCGGCATCTCGACGGCGCTGGGCCCCTC
>VGEJ01000244.1 GCA_016869335.1 Alphaproteobacteria bacterium
CGTGCTGGTCGGGCGGTGAGGGGTAGCTCGAACGTCGGGCATTTTGTTTCCAACGCGTTGCTGAAAGGGCTGTTGCCATGGGCCGGAGCAGGACGGGACGTGCATGCGGATTCAGTTGAAGCGCGACCTCCGCCGCAGCAACGCCAGCGCCAGAGAATTCGCTGCCGAGAAGCCTTCCGCAACCCGGCCTCATCCGCGCATGCCAGCCTCCTTCGTGCAACCCCTTTACATTATCGTATTCGACCTTCGGGGCGGTATTTGGTACGAGCCGGCTCGTCCGGCACGCAGCGGGGGCGCGTGCGACGGCTTCCGCTGCCGGGGAAAAGCGGGACGCTCAAGCAGAGCTTCGGCGGGTTAGTCCAAAGCGCCGCAGTTTCGTCCATGCGACTTTGACCTTGTCGACTTCCGCCCGGCCAACGATCCCCGACGGGCGCAACACCATCACCAGTGCGAGCAAGCCCCCGAACAGCGCGAAGCGGTAGCCACGCGAGAAGCGGATAAATTCGGGGAGCAGATCCAGCAGAAAAGTGCCGAGCAGCGCACCTATCCAATGCTCAATGCCGCCGATCGAAAGATAGATCAGGTACAAGAGCGAACGGTCGAGCGACATGTCGCCGGGCTTGATCAGCCCGAGATAGTGCGACCATAGACCGCCCGCTGCGCCGGCCAGCCCGGTGCCCAACGCGTAGGCGATGCAGCGGACATACGTCGGATTGATCGCCAGCGCTCGGGCAGCCGGCTCGGAGTCCCGGACGGCGCGCATGGTCCGGCCGAAGTCGGTCGAATCCAGCCAGATCGCGAAGCCGACGGCCAGGATCAAGGCGCCGGCGACCTCCCCCAAGCCGACGGCAATAGGAATGCCATAGAGCCCGGTCGCGCCGCCGAGCGCGTCGACGGTGGAAACAAGGCTCAGCACCATCACTGCGAAGGCGAGCGTCGCCACCGCGAAGAACCAATGGCTCAAGCGATCGGCAATCAATGCGAAGGCCGCGCCGACCAACGCGGCGACGACCATGCCGAGCGCCACCGAGAGCAGCGGCGGCACGGCGAGGTGGATCGAGGTCAAGCCGCTCGCATAGCCGCCAATGCCGAAGAACGCCGCGTGGCCGGCGGAGATCCGGCCGCTCGCCGCGATGACGTACAGACCGACGACGGCGATGCAGTTGACCAGCACCGGCGTCAGGATCGAAGGCAGGATGTCCATCATGTCCGGGCTTCCCGCGAGGCGATGACGAGGAGGCCCTGGGGCCGCAGGATCAGCACCGCGAACAGCATGCCGAACGTGATGACGTCGCGGTACACCGACGAGATGTAGGCGACGGCAACGGACTCAAGTACGCCGAGCAGCAAGCCGGCGATGACCGCGCCTACCGGACTGGCTACCCCGCCGACGATCATAACGACGAGGCCCTTCAGCCCGTAGTCCAGGCCCATGAACGCCGTCGCCACGTGGCTGTCGGCGGCAAACAGAAGTCCGGAAATACCGCCGAAAACCGATGCGCCGATCACGGTAAGCAAAACGACCCGGTCGACCGAGATGCCCTGTGCCGCTGCCACTTCGGGATTCTCCGCGACGGCGCGCATGGCACGACCGAAGTTCGTGCGGTTGATGATCAGCGCCAACACAACCAGCATGCCGGAAACGATTGCGAGGTTGATCACGTTGATCGGCACGATGTAGATCGGGCCGATCTGCCAGAGGTCGAACTGCGTCGGCACCGGGAACGCGCGGGGTTCGCTGCCGATCTGCGCCCCGACCAGATGCTCGACCAGCAACGAGATGCCGAAGGTGGCGATGAACGGGGCCAAGTAGGTGGCCTTTCTCCCGGGCCCGACGAAAGGTTTCAGCGCGAGCAAAAACACCAGGGCCCCGAACACGCCGGTGGCCACCAACGACAGCGCGCCGGCGACGATGAGCGGCACGCCTTGATTCACCAACAGGATGAGTGAAATCGGCGCCAGCATGACGGTCTGAACGTGGGCGATGTTCAGGATGTTCAGAACGCCGAAGATCAGGACGAATCCCAAGGCGACGAGCGCATAGGTACCGCCGGCGGCGAGGCCCGAGATGAACTGCTGGACGACGAATTCCATGGGAGAGTTCCGGTGGCTCCTGAGGTTCGCAGGCTACGCCGACTGACCGAGGTAGGCATTGCGCAGTCCCTCGCGATCGACGAGGCCGGAAGCATCGAGGCGTTTGATCAACCGCCCGCGCCGCAGCACGAGGGCGAAATCGGCGCTGCGCTGTGCCACCTTGACGTCTTGCTCGACCAGCAGCACGGCCGGTCCACGGTCGCGCTTGATCGTCACCAACGTCTCGGCAATGTCGCGCCGGATCAGCGGCGCCAAGCCGAGCGACGGTTCGTCCAGCAGGAGAACGCGCGGCGCCGAGATCAGCGCGCGGGCGATGGCGAGCATCTGCTGCTGCCCGCCGCTCAGGAGGCCCGCATCCTGGTCGAGTCGCTCGCGCAGGATCGGAAATTTCCGCAGGACCGACTCCATCCGCGCGTCAAGCGACGCGGCGCGGCCTTCCCGCATCGCGCCGACCAACAGGTTATCGCGGACGGTGAGCGAGTAGAGGATGCCGCGCCCTTCCGGAACGTAACCGACGCCCGCGCGTGCAATCTGATGCGTCGGCAACCCATCGATCCGAACGCCATCGGGGCCGGTGATCGAGCCGGTCACCGACGGCAAGAAGCCCATAATCGCGCGCAGGATGCTGGTTTTTCCGGCGCCGTTGGCGCCCAAAATGGCGCAGATCTCGCCGGCGTTCACACGCAGGCTGATGCCCTCGATGACTTTGCCGTAGCCGTAGGATGCGGAAACATTCTCGAGGGCAAGCATGCTAGCGCCTACTCGTCGGCGCCCAGATAGGCGGCGATCACTTCGGGATTCCGCTGTACCTCGGCCGGTCTACCGGTCATCAGCCAACGCCCGGCATCGATCACCGTGACCCGGTCGCACAGCGACATAATCACTTCCATGTCGTGCTCGATGATCAAGATGCCGAGGCGAGCGCGGTGGTTGGCCATCACGCCGAGCACGCGTTCGATGTCGTCCGGACCCAACCCGGCCGTCGGTTCGTCGAGCAGCAGCACCGAAGAGGCAAACGCGCAAGCGCGGATGACTTCGACCTGCTTGCGCACCCCGTACGGCAGGCTGTTGATGAGGGCGCCAGCGACGGGAGTCAGCGTCGATTCTTCGAGCAGTTGGTCGACCTCAGTACCGACATCGGCGTTGCTCTCGGATGGGCCGATGCACTTGCGGCGCTGTTCGACCGCGATCCGGATGTTGGTTCGAACATCCAACTGATCGAACAGTCGGGCGCCTTGGAACGATCGGCCAAGTCCGCGCGCCGCCCGCCGGTGGGTCGACACGTGCGTGACGTCGACACCGCCCAGCCAAACCGAGCCGCTGGTCGGCCGAAGGACGCCAGTGGCGACGTTCACCGCCGTCGTCTTCCCTGCCCCATTCGGACCGATCAGGCCATGGATCTCGCCGCGTTGGATGTCGAAGCTCACGTTATCGAGCGCGACCAGGGCGCCAAAGCGCTTGCTGACCGCACGAAGGCTCAGGGCATTCATGTCAGACGGTGACTCGGCTGGTCGCCGCGATCGACCGCAGCCGACGGGCGAGAAAGTCCTCGATATCCCGGAGCTGCTCGCCAGCCACCGGTGCGTGGGGGCCGGGATAAACCTTAAGCCACTTCTCTTCGCTGCCGAGCCGGTCGAACAGGTCGAACTGGCCCTCGCGGGTGAAGAGCTGATCGTTCCATTTCTGCTGGAACAGGACCGGGCATCGCACCCTTGGCGCATCGTGCGCGAGGCGCTCGCTGTTGGCGAAATCCGCGCCCCACATGCCGAGAAGGGCTACGTTGATGCGCGCATCGGCCGCCGCGAGCGGCAGGCCATAGGCCGTGCCCATCGAAATGCCGTACCAGCCGATCGCCGATGCGTCGAATGCGTCCAAGTCGAGAAGCGCTGCAATGGCCGCCTGCCAATCGGCCACCATGGCATCGATCCGCGGGTCTTCCTTCCACATGGCGAGGAACTCCGCCTGCATGGCCGGCCCCGAAAGCGCTCCGGCCCGGCGGGCGCCGTGGATCGGCCCGTCGATGGCAGCCGCCGCGAAGCCGTGGTTGCCGACAAAACGGCTGGCGAGGTCGACGATTCCGGGATGGGTCTTGTGCTGCGAGCCGCCGTGGCCCAGCAGCACGAGCGGGCGCCGCGCGGCCGGGCCCGTGGGCGCCCACAGCACGACGGGAACCCGCCGGCCTTGGGCTTCTACCTCGAATTCTTGCATCAGCACTGGCTGGCGCCGTTTTCATGTGAGCGGTCAAAGC
>VGEJ01000245.1 GCA_016869335.1 Alphaproteobacteria bacterium
CTGCGGAATGACCCGCTCGTAGTCGGGGAACGTCCCGTCAATGAGCTTGCTGGTCAGCACCGCGCCGTCGCACTCCAGGCGAATGCGGGTGCTTGACACGCCGACGGCGATGTCGCGGTCGCTGCGCTCGATCAGCTTGCGCACCTCCTGGATCGCTTTGCGCGGCACGATGATGCCGGGCATGCCGGCTGCCGCCTCGGGCAACGGCGTCTCGACTCGCGCCAAGCGATGGCCATCCGTCGCCACCGCGCGCAGCGTGACGACCTCGCCGTCGCGCGTGGCGTGAAGATGGATGCCGTTCAAGTAGTAACGCGTTTCCTCGGTCGAGATCGCGAACCGGGTCTTGTCGATGAGCCGGCGAAGCTCGGCCGCCGCCAGCGCGAAGCGAACGGGCATCTCGCCCTCGCTCATCACCGGGAAGTCCTCGCGCGGCAGGCAGGGCAGGGCGAACTCGGCGCGCCCGGCACGGACCGCCAGCCGGGCACCGCCATCGCTCTGTCCGATCTCGATCTCGGCGCCGTCCGGCAGCTTGCGCACGATGTCATAAAGCATGTGCGCCGGGGTCGTGGTGGCGCCGCCCTGCCCGACCTCTGCGGCGACAGCCTCGGTCAGGGCGATGTCGAGATCGGTGGCGGCCAGCGCGAGATGGCCATCGGCGGCGACGAGCTCGACATTCGACAGGATCGGGATCGTATTTCGGCGCTCGACGACGCTCTGGACGTGGCCGAGCGAGGCGAGTAGGGGCGCGCGTTCGACGGTGAGCTTCATCGTTCCGGGTTGCTGGACGACAGGTTGGAGCGCGCTATCCCCGCAGGATCTCGGCCGCCGTCTACACTATAGCAAATCGACGCCGGACAAGCACCTCCGCCGCCATCGTACGCCCTCGCCCGGCCTAGTTCTCCAGCATCCTGAGCAGGATCTCGATATCTTCGGCGAGGCTCGTGTCGAGCTGGCGCAGCTCATCGATCTTGCGCACCGCGTGGATGACCGTGGTGTGGTCGCGGCCGCCGAACATGCGTCCGATCTCGGGCAGGGATCGGGTCGTGAGCTGCTTGGCGAGGTACATCGCGACTTGGCGCGGCCGGGCGACGGCGCGGGCGCGCCGCGCCGAATGCATGTCGGCGAAACGGATGCTGTAGTGCGCCGCGACGCGCTTCTGGATGTCCTCGATCGTCACCCGGTGCTCGTTGGCGCGCAGCACGTCGGTCAGCACCTCCTGGATCATCTCGAGGTTGATGTCCCGGCCGACGAGGGTGGCGTAGGCGACGACGCGGTTGAGCGCGCCCTCGAGCTCGCGCACGTTCGAGGTGATGCGAAGCGCGAGGAACTCGAGCGCCCGCGGCGGGATGTCGGCCGCGCCCAGCATCTCCGCCTTGGATTGCAGGATGCCGAGGCGCAATTCGTAGTCGGTGGCATGGATGTCGGCGACAAGCCCCCAGCCGAGCCGCGATCGCATCCGCTCCTCCATCCCATCGAGTTTGGAGGGCGAGCGGTCGCCCGAGATGATGATCTGGCGGTTCTGGTCGACGAGCGCGTTGAAGGTGTGGAAGAACTCCTCCTGCGTCGAGTCCTTGCCAGCGATGAACTGGACGTCATCCACCATCAGCACGTCGACCGAGCGGAAGCGCTGCTTGAACGGCATCGTGTCCTTGAAGCGCAACGCGGCGACGAACTGGTACATGAACATTTCGGCCGAGACGTAGAGCACCTTGCGATCCGGCCGGCGTTGCTGGATATGCGCGGCAATGGCATGCATCAGGTGGGTCTTGCCGAGGCCGACGCCGCCGTAGATGTAGAGCGGGTTGAAGGGCACCGTGTCGGACTCGGCCGCGCGGCGCGCCGCGGCATAGGCGAGCTCGTTCGGTTTGCCGACCACGAAGCGCTCGAAGGTGAAGCGCGGGTCCAGCGCGGCGCCGATCGAGCCCTCGACGAGCGCGAAGGGCTCGGCCACCTTTGGTCCGGCGTCGCTCATCAACCGCTCGTCCGGACACGTCAGGGCGCGGGCCGCTTCGGCGCCGGGGTCCACCGGCTTGAGGTGGATCTCGACCGCCGCGATGGCTGGATTCTGTGCGTGCCACAGGGCGCGGATCCGCTCGGCATAGTGCGTGCGGACCCAGTCGCGCATGAACCGCGTCGGTGCGCTGATCAGCACGCAGCCGTCGCGAACACCTGTCAGCGTGATCGACTTCAGCCAGCTGTTGAACGCGGCGTCGCCGAGCTCGGCGCGCAGCGCGCCGAGCACGCGATTCCACTGATCCAGGAACTCACGCGCCGCAGGCCGTTCCACAGCCGCCGCCATCCTCAGTCCAGAAACCGCCGCCCCACCACCGCCGGATCGTCACCAGCACACTATCGTGCGTGGTAGGCTCACGAACGTGAAAGTAGACCGCAAGGCACAGGAGACCACCGGCTCGGCCCAAACGAGCCGAATTCACGATGACAACTCTAGTTACCTACAGACAACGCTCTGTTGTTGCGGTGGCTCCCAGCAAGACTCCTCCCGACGTCTCCGTGCACCAGTCTCCCTCGCATGAAGAATTGGAGCGGCGCACTTTTCTTTTTGGACCGGGCACCAGCGCGGAGATTCACTCTACTGCGGAGGGTCAGGAGGCGCAACGGGGACGAAAGGCGAACGCACAAAAAACCCGCTCGATCGGGCCGTCCGGCGAGGGACGTATGCACGCCAGTCGCGCGGCTTGCGCACGGCGCGACGCCGCCGGAGCGGCGTCAGACGGTCGGTGTCGAGGAGAGTCCGCGCACGCGTGCGGAGAGCCGCGCGATCCGCCGCGCCGCGGCGTTCTTGCGCAGCACGCCCTTGGCGGCGCCGCTCGCAACCACCGGCTCGGCCTCGCGCAGCGCCCGCTCGGCGCCGGCGCGATCACCGGCTTCGATAGCGCTCGCGACCTTGCGCAGGAAGCTCCGCATGCGGTTCACCCGGGCGCCGTTGATCCGCGCCCGGCGTGCATTGCGCCGAATGCGCTTCTGCGCCGACTTGTGGTACGCCATGTGCGCGGCCCGTAACCCGCTGTTGCCGGAGCGCGCCTTATATCGTCGCTCGGCCGGAGAAGTCAATCGAACCACTGCCCGTCCCGGTGCAGGGCGGCATCGCCGGGCTGTCGGCCGCTCACGATACGGATGGAAAACCGCTGGCTCGGACTGCCCCTGCTGACCTCGGCCTCGGCTTCGCGGGGTGGCGGCGCGTGAACGCCTGACGCCACGACAACCGTCGGAACGACAAGCGGCGGCCTCTCGGCCGCCGCTTTCGTTTGCCGGGCCGGTGTCCGGCTACTCGATGCCCTTGCCGAACTCGGGGAACGTGAGCTTGAGCGCCGGCGGATCCTCGACCGTGATGGTGTCGGCGTAGGATCCCTTGCCGTTCTGGATCTGCTGGATCGTCATCGGGTGGACGAGATCGATGTGCGTGTCCGGTGTGAACGTCGTCAGCCCCCACAACAGCGGCACCTTGGTGAACTTGTTCATCTCCGCCAGAACCGCTTCGGTGTCGGCGGTCCCGGCCCGCTCGATCGCGATCTTGAGCGCCTGGATGGTCGAATAGCCGTTGAGCGGGAAGGACGTCGCCGAAACTTCCTTGTACTTCGCCTCGTAGCGCTTGAAGAACTCGTTGACCTCGGGCCGCGGATCGTCGCCCCAGAACGACCCGAAGGTGACGGTGTAGTGGTCGCTGAGATTGGGGATCGCCTCGGCCCAGTAGTCGCCGTCCATCGAGTCGCCGCCCATGATCGGCATGTTCATGCCAGAGGCGCGGATCTGGCGGATCGCCGACTGCGCGCCCGGGCTGTAGGAGCAGAGGAACAGCACGTCGGCCTCGCCCTTGGCCGCCGCCCTCTCCTTGTAGCGGCTGATCTGCGAGGCGATGTTGGCGTCGTCCTGCTTGAACGTGTCCGCGCCGACGAAACCGCCGCCGAGTTTTTGCCAGTACTCGATGAAGCCATCGCAGATGCTCTTGTTGTATTCGATCGAGGTGTCGAGCAGGGCGTAGGCGGAGCGCCAGCCGCGCTTCCAGGCATAGGCCGCGGCCACCGCGCCCTCGCCCTGGCCGAAGATTTCCAAGGTGAAGGCGTAGGGCCCGATGCCCTGCACGCCCATCTTGGCGTCGGATGCGCAGAACGAGATCGAGATCATCTTGTGCTCGTTCGCCATCGTCGCCGCGCCCGCGCCCATGTCGTAGTCGCACGACACGATCATGAAGTGGGCGCCCTGATCGATCACCGACTGGCCGGCCAGACGGCGCGGCTCAGCTCGGTCGCGACCCTGATCGGCGAGCGCGAGTTCATCGAGAACGGCACCATTACCTATGGCAAGG
>VGEJ01000246.1 GCA_016869335.1 Alphaproteobacteria bacterium
AAACCGTTATGAATGGTAAATCACCGGTCACTTCAGCCTTACTTTAGAGCGGCTGCGCAGCATCAGCGCACCCTAACCGGGATCGACGGATAGGAAAATGTATCCGCCTCAGGCTGCGTTGCACCGCACGATTTGGCCATCCTCCCGCTCCCTGGACCCGGTTTGACGGCGCACAATGCAGCTTATGTCGCCCCACGAGCCGCTATTGGTAAGCCACCGACGCCACCCTCCTCACGCGGCACGCCGGCCAGCCTCGACCGCAAAGCGGCCGGTCGACCGTGGCGGTCCGGTTAGATGGAGAGCCCTGGGATTTTCAAATCACCTTTTTCCCTATCCGCGACCGTATCGCCGCCCGGAGCGACCCCCGAGGAGATCGCCTGGCCGATCCTGTGGCTCGCCTCCGACGAGGCCGCCTTCATCACCGGCGCGGTCCTGCCGGTCGACGGCGGCATGACCGGCGCCATTGGATAGGATTTCTTGAGCCAGGCCGGAGCGCGGAGGTGCCACTCGGTCACGTGCTGGTAGGCGTGGCCGATTCGCAAGAGCTTGCGCTCGGAGAACGGGCGGCCGACGAGCTGGAATCCGACCGGGAGGCCCGTGGAGGTGAACCCGCAGGGCAGCGAAAGCGCCGGCAGCCCGAGGTAATTCACCCACCGGGTGAATCCGGTCATCGCCCGCAGGAACTCGGGCTGGCGCTCGGCGTCTTCGCGCCCGGCTTCGGCGATGGAAGGCGCCGCGATACCGACGACCGGAAAATGCAGCGCGTCCGCGTTGTTCATCGTCGATTTCACGAACTCGCGCAACAGGCGCGATCTCGCGCGAAGGGCATCCAGGTAATGCGTGGCCGGAATGTGATAACCGGCTTCCAGCCTGGTGACTACCGCTGGCGAGTAGTCTTGGCGCCGCGTGCGCAGCCAATGAGAGTGGATGGCGGAGCCTTCCGCCTTGTTGATCACGTTTGCGGGCACGTAGTAGCGCTCGAAGGAGGGCAACTTCACCGGGACGATCGTCGCGCCCGCGTCGGCAAGCTGCTCTACGCTTGCCTCCAGAGCAGCCTTCACAGCGGGGTCCAAGTCGAATCGATGCTCGCCGTAGGGCACGGCGATGCGCGCACCGCGCAACTGCGCCCCATCCACGTCGTACGCGGGCAGGGGCAGGCGGGCGCTTGTCGGATCGCGCTCGTCAAAACCGGCGATTGCCGCGGCCAGCATCGCGCAGTCCTGTGCGCTGCGCGCCATCGGCCCCAGCACGTCGAGAGACCAGGCGCGTGGAAAGCAGCCGAAGCGGCTGATTAGCCCGTAGGTCGGCTTCAGGCCGGTCACGCCGCACAGCGCCGCCGGGATGCGGATCGACCCTCCGGTGTCGGAGCCGATGGTCAGAGGTACCAGGCGAGCGGCGAGCGCCGCCGCGGAGCCGCTGGACGAGCCGCCCGTGATATGCGCCTTGTTCCACGGGTTGCGGCAATCGCCGTAGTGTGCATTGCGCCCGGTCGGGCTCATGATCATCTCGCTCAGATTGAGGGCGCCGACGAAGATCGCGCCTGCCTGCGCCAGCCGCTCCAGGATCGTGGCGGTAATCTGCGGCTGCAAGTCGCGGCAGATGCGCGATCCCACGGTGGTCACTGCGCCCTTCCTGAAGAGGACGTCTTTCCACGCGATCGGGATGCCGTGCAGCGCCCCGCGCGGGCGTCCGGCCGCGAGTTCCTGGTCTGCGCGCTCTGCCGATGCGATCGCCTGCTCTGGCCAGACGGCGATGAAGGCGTTGACGTTTTCGCGGGAGCGCTCAATGGCGCGCAGGCAGGCGCGGGTCAGTCCGACGCAGGATACCTCGCGCTTGCGAATGAGCTCTGCCGCGCTCGCCGCGTCGAGCGCGGCCAGATCGTCAGTCATCGCGCTCGCGCAACTCGAGCAGCGTCGCGAGGAAGTCGGCTGGATCCTCACCGGCGTGCGGTGCGCCAGCCGCGAACACCCCCGCGGCGAGGCTCTCCAGCTCGGCGGCGATCTCCAGCGCGCGCCGCGCATCCAGATCGAGCCGCTGCTGCTCCTTCGCGTACGCGGCGACCTGCTCCGGCGTGAGGCCCATCACTCCACCTGGATATTGGCGGACTTCACGAGCGCCGCCCATCGCTGCAGCTCGCCGGCGATCAGCGCCGAAAACTCGGTCGGGGTGCTGGTGCGCGGCTCGACGCCCTGGGCAGTGAAGCGTTCCTTGCCGTCCGGGCTGGTAAGGGCCTTCGCCACCTCGGCCGCAAGGCGACTCGTGACGGCAGCCGGCACGCCTGCGGGAGCGAACAGCCCGTACCAGAGCGGTATGTCGTAGCCCGAAAGGCCGCTTTCGGCGAAAGTCGGCACCTCGGGCATGGCGCTGGAGCGAGTGGCAGTCGTGACCGCGATGGCCTTGACCTTCCCGCTCTTCATCATGGCGATCGCGGGCGGCAGGCCGGAGACGTAAAGGTCGACTTGGCCCGCGATCAAATCGGTAAGCGCCGGCGGCGCCCCCTTGTAGGGAATATGTACGACGTCGACCCCGGCAAGGTGACTGAACATCGCCAGACTGAGATGGCTGGGGCTGCCGTTGCCGGCCGAGGCGGCATTGATGCGTCCGGGGCGTGCGCGCGTCAGCGCGATCAGTTCCTGCACCGTATTGGCCGCAAGCGCCGGATGCGCCACCATGACCTGCGCCGACCACCCGGCGAGGCTGATGGGCGAGAAGTCCTTCAGCGCGTCGTACGGGACGCTGCGCTGGAGATTCGGGTTTATCGTGTACGAGTTGTTGGTGAAGAGCAGGGTGTACCCGTCGGGCGGCGATTTGACTACCAGCTGGGCGGCGAT
The DNA here is from genome assembly GCA_016869335.1 of Alphaproteobacteria bacterium. GTDB lineage: Bacteria > Pseudomonadota > Alphaproteobacteria > VGEJ01 > VGEJ01 > VGEJ01. Next base: position 2,832 of record VGEJ01000246.1, read on the forward strand.
ATTGCCGCCTGCGCCGGCGCGATTGTCGACGACGAACTGCTGGCCGAGGGCCTCGGTCAGCTTGTGCGCCACGATCCGCGCGGCGACGTCCACGCCGGTGCCGCAGGATATGCCGCGATGATGCGCACCGGCTTGGCGGGGTAGGCTTGCGCGACGGCCACGGCCGGCGCGAAGAGCAGCAATGCCATGAGCAGGCGCGCAATCATCATGTCTCTCTCGCAGGACGGAAAGGCTTGCGCAACGCTATCGTGCGCTCGGCCGGAGCGTACCAGCCCTGCCGCGCATAGTGGCTCGTGTGCAGATAGCAGCGCAATTGCAGGCGGTCGCTGCCGGGGGTGAAAGACAGCACGCGGCTGGACGGCCACCATCGTTTCTTGCCGCCGCGTCCGTGATAGCGCGTAAGCGCCCCGACGTTCGCGAACGTCACGCCCCAGCGCGTCTCGACCATTTCCTTGCGCCCGAAGCGGTCGTCGGGGTGGGCATGGGTATGGCTGCCCAGCCAAAGGTCGATGGCCGAAGGGTTGCAGGCGAAGTAATCGTGAAAGCGGTTGGAATCCGCCTCGTTGCCGACCCAGTAGATGTAGGACGACCCCTCGGCGTCTTCATACTTGCCATGGTAGTTGCCGTTCACTCCTTCCCATCGTCCCGTGGCGGTTGTCGTGTCGCGCAGCATATGGTGCGCGCAGGTGACGATGATCTTGTCCTGGTTCGCCTCCACCATGCCTCTCCACCATTCGAATGTTTCGAGGGTGATGGCACCCGCGGGATAGCCGCCGATCTCGCCCCGGCCCTTGGGCGGGCCACCGTCATTCCGGTCGCCGAGCATCAGGAAAAGGACGTTGCCCGCGAGGAAGCTATAGCGCTCCCAGGTGCCTTCGACCGGAAACGGACGGCGCGCCGGGTCGATACCGGACACCGCCGTGTTTTCGCCGAGCGGATCCAGCCACTTGCGGAACCACCATTGCGTTTCCTCGCCCGGCCCGCTCGCATCGTGGTTGCCGACGAGCGGATAGATCTGCTCGCGGCGATGGCGTTTCCCGGCGCTGAGCTGGGCCAGCACCGGAGGGCCTTCGGCGTCGGTCGGCGGCTCCTGGGTTCCGGAGAAGTCACCCAGGTTCACCATGATGTCCCAATCGAAAGGGGCAGGTCCTTCGGCGCCTCCACCTTCGCTCTGCTCGATCGCCTCGCCCAGGCTACGCCGCCCATGTTCGAGATCGCTATGGATGTGGCAGCAGCCGCAGGCCCAGACATGGAACACGGCATCATTGGCCATAACGCCTCCTGTTCGACGGCTCCAGACCCAAGCGCACGACCCATTGTGGCACACGCCGCCGCGCAGCAACCCAGATCCGGTCGCAGACGCCGGCATCGGCCTACGGATAGGAAAATCTATCCGCCCCGGGCTGCGTTACACCGCACGATTTG
>VGEJ01000247.1 GCA_016869335.1 Alphaproteobacteria bacterium
TCGATCGCGGCCATGCGGCCTCGCGTCGTTCGTGTCCACATGCATAGGGTGAATCACGAACGCTGCTTCGAGGGAATCCCCATTCTCAAACGGGCTCTCAGGGCGAGATGTACTGCAGTGATACCCGACCATCTCCCCCGCCGCCTGCACAAGCAGACCCATGACATAGGTCGAGGTAATCGCGGCGACCACGTAGGCTGCGTTTGGAACCTCGCTGGAGCTGAAGATGATATCGGGGCGCCATCTCTTGTCCAAACTCGCGGGGATGAGGGCCAAGATGCCGAAGAGTGTCACGGCCCCCGGAAACAGCTTCCCGACCACATCGCGCAGGAGGAAACGGTCGTAGAGCGCGTTGAACAGATTCGAAAGATCCAGATTCATATAGCCACCCCGTTTTTCGCCCGGGCTCCCTCGCGGGCGTTCTGGCTCCGTGCTGGCGACGCGGAAGGTACACCGTGGTAGAGGAGCGTCGCGATGATGGCGGCGCTCGCTGCTGATCCGCCGGTGGGCTGCCGCGCCGCGCCGAGGGCGCGTGCGCGGCGCGCGGCCGACGGGCGCCTTATTGCTGCCATATTGGATTGTTACTGGTCCATGCTGGCTGCGCGGCGCCGCCATATCTGGTATACGGAGCCCGTCCACGCGCTACATCCAGAACCAGCGACCCACGATCAGAGGTCAGCATGGCGGGCCACTCCCAGTTCAAGAACATCATGTACCGCAAGGGCGCGCAGGATGCGAAGCGCGCCAAGGTGTTCGGCAAGCTCATCCGTGAGTTGACCGTCGCCGCCAAGTCCGGCCTGCCCGACCCCGACGCCAATCCGCGCCTGCGCACCGCCCTCCTCGCCGCCCGCGCCGCCAACATGCCGAAAGACACCATCGAGCGCGCGATCAAGCGCGGTGCCGGGGCTGGGGACGGCGTGGCCTACGAGCAGATCCGCTATGAGGGCTATGGGCCGGGCGGGGTGGCGGTGATCGTCGAGACCCTGACCGACAACCGCAATCGCACCGCCTCGGAGGTGCGCGCGGCCTTTTCCAAGTTCGGCGGGGCGCTCGGCGAGTCGGGGAGCGTCGCGTTCATGTTCAAGCGCGTCGGCCTGCTGCGCTACCCGGCCGAAGCGGGCAGCGCCGAGGCGGTCCTCGACGCCGCGATCGAGGCCGGCGCGAGCGACGTCGACAGCCGCGGCGACGGTCACGAGGTCACCACCGCGCCCGATGACCTGAACGGCGTGCGCGAAGCCCTCGAGCCGCGCCTCGGTCAACCACAGAGCGCGAGCCTCACGTGGCAGCCGGCGTCCACGGTCGAGCTCGACGGCGAGCGCGCCCAAAGCCTGTTCAAGCTGCTCGATCTCTTGGAAGACAATGACGACGTGCAGCAGGTGTCGGCCAACTTCGAGGTGCCCGACTCCGTTCTCGCCACCCTGACGGCATAGGCAAGCCGGCATGAAACTGCTCGGTCTCGACCCCGGCCTGCGGACGACGGGCTGGGGTGTTCTCGACATCGATGGCCATCGCCTGCGCCACCTCGCCAACGGCCGCGTGTCGCCACCGCCAGATGGGACGCTGGCCGAGCGCCTGGCCGCGCTGCACACCGGGCTCGTCGCCGTCATCGCCGAGCACCGGCCCGTCGTTGCCGCCATCGAGGAGACCTTCGTCAACCGCAACGCCGAGAGCACCCTGAAGCTCGGCCAGGCGCGCGGCGTGGTCCTGCTCACCGCCGCGCTGGCCGGTCTGGCGGTGCACGAGTACGCCGCGGCGCGGGTCAAGCAAGCAGTGGTCGGCGTCGGCCGCGCCGACAAGGAGCAGGTGCGCGCGATGGTGGCGCGCATCCTGCCCGGGTGCGCGCTGACCGGCGAAGACGCGGCGGACGCGCTCGCGGTCGCCATTTGCCACGCCCACCGCGCCGCGACGCTCAGACGCTGGGGCGGCCCGAATGTCGCGAGCCTTTTCGGCCGAGAGCCGGTATCGTGATTGCCAAGCTCAGCGGCGTGGTCGATGCGGTGCTGGAGAACGGCGTCGTCGTCGATGTCGGCGGCGTCGGCTATCTGGTCTATTGCTCGACCCGCACGCTGACCCGCCTGCCCCGGCCGGGAGGGTCGGTCAGCCTCAGCATCGACACCCACGTGCGCGAGGACCACATCCACCTCTACGGCTTTCTCGAGCCGCGCGAGCGCGATTGGTTCGGCATCCTCCAGACCATCCAGGGCATCGGCCCGCGCGTGGCACTGGCGATCCTCTCGGCGCTCGGACCCGACGAGCTCGCCGGCGCGATCGCGGTACAGGATGCCGCGCGCCTGACGCAGGCCCAGGGCGTGGGCGGCAAACTCGCCAAGCGCATCGTGAGCGAGATCAAGGATCGCGTGCCGGTAGCGGCGGTCATCACGGCGTTGACCCCAACCGGGGCGACCAGCACGGGGTCCGGCGGGCTGCAGGGCGATGCGGTGTCGGCGCTCATCAACCTCGGCTACCGGCGGAGCGACGCCTATACGGCCGTGGCCGCGGCGTCCCACCGCCTCGGCCCCGAGGTCGGCGTCGAGGAGCTGGTGCGCGGCAGCCTCCAGGAGCTGTCGCGATGAGCGATGGCCGCCCGCTCGCGGACCCAGCCGAGGGCGAGGATGATGGCGAGCTCCGCCTGCGCCCGGAGAACCTCAGTGAGTTCATCGGTCAGCCCCACGTGTGCGCCAACCTCCGCGTCTTCATTGACGCCGCGCGGGCGCGGCACGAGGCGCTCGATCACGTGCTGCTCGCCGGCCCGCCCGGACTGGGCAAGACGACGCTCGCACGCATCATCGCGCGCGAGCTCGGCGTCGGCTTCCGCGCCACCTCGGGGCCAGTGGTGGTCCGGGCCGGCGATCTCGCCGCGCTGCTGACCAACCTCGAGGCGCGCGACGTTCTGTTCATCGACGAGATCCACCGGCTCAGCCCGGCGGTTGAGGAGATCCTCTACCCGGCGATGGAGGACTTCGAGCTCGACCTGATGATCGGTGAGGGCCCGGCGGCGCGCTCCCTCCGCATCGATCTGCCACCGTTCACCTTGATCGGCGCGACCACGCGGTCGGGCCTGCTGACCAACCCACTGCGCGAGCGCTTCGGCATCCCGGCCCGGCTCGATTTCTACGGCGTCGCGGATCTCGAGGCGATCGTGGTGCGCGCAGCGCGCCTGTTCGGCCTGGCGCTCAGCGCCGATGGTGCGACCGAGATCGCCAAGCGGGCTCGTGGCACGCCGCGCATTGCCGGCCGCCTGCTGCGCCGGGTGCGCGACTTCGCGGCCGTCGCCGGGCTGGCCCGGATCGATGCCGCGGCCGCCGATGCCGCGCTGCGCCGGCTCGAGGTCGATAGCCGCGGCCTCGACGGCATGGACCGGCGCTATCTCCGCTGCATCGCCGATGGCTTCGGCGGCGGCCCCGTCGGCATCGAGACTATCGCCGCCGCGTTGTCCGAACCGCGCGACGCGCTCGAAGAGATCGTCGAGCCGTATCTGCTTCAGCAGGGACTGGTGCAGCGGACGCCGCGCGGACGCCTGCTGACGCAGGGCGCCTACGAGCACCTGGGGCTCGCGCTGCCGGCCAACGGCATTCCGCAACTCGATCTTCTGGCGGCCCCCGGTGACTGAACCCCCAACCCGGCCGACGTTCGAGACGGCGCCCGCGCGCGGGCAGATCCGCGATGGCGTCCACCGTCTGGTGCTGCGTGTCTATTACGAGGACACCGACGCGAGCGGCTTGGTGTACTACGCCAACTACCTGAGATTCATCGAGCGCAGCCGCACCGACCTCTTGCGCTGCCTCGGCATCAGCCACACCGCCCTCGCCAGCAACCACGGGCTCGCCTTCGCCGTCAGCCGCTGCGAGCTTGCGTTTCTCGCTCCGGGTCGGCTCGACGACGCGCTCGAGGTGCACACCAGCCTCCTGGCGATCGGCGGCGCGACGATCACGGCGCGGCAACTCGTGAGCCGCGACCAGATCGAGCTCCTGCGCGCGCGGCTGCGCCTCGCGTGCATCGATCGCGCCGGGCGCCCGCACCGCCTGCCCGAGCCCGTTCGCGCCGCCCTTGCCGCAATCCCGCTGTCCGCCTGAGGCTCATGGAAACTGAAACCGCCGAACCCGCTGCCGCCGCCGTCGAAGCCACGTCGCTCGCAGGCTCGGTCGGCGATGTCGATCTGTCGTTGATCGGCCTGGTGCTGCAGGCCGATGTCGTGGTCAAGGTGGTCGTGCTCGTCCTGGCGCTCGCCTCGGTA
>VGEJ01000248.1 GCA_016869335.1 Alphaproteobacteria bacterium
GAAGCCGGCGCCGATCTCAACGCCCTTGACCGCGTTGATGCTCATCAGCGCACCTGCAAGCTCGGCATCGAGCTTGCCGTAGATCGGCGCGCCAAGGCCGGCCGGCACGCCCGACGCGACGACCTCGATGATCGCGCCGACCGAAGAGCCGGCCTTGCGCACCGCGTCGAGGTAGCCTTCCCACTGGTTCGCGACGGTGGCGTCTGGGCACCAGAGCGGGTTGCTCTCGACCTCTGCCCAGTCCCAGCGCTCGCGGGCGATGGCTTGAGCGCCGATCTGCACCAGCGCGCCGCGGATGCGCACGCGTTCGCCGAGGATCTTCCGCGCGATGCCGCCGGCCGCCACCCGCATCGCCGTCTCGCGGGCCGAGGCACGGCCGCCGCCGCGATAGTCGCGGATGCCGTACTTGATCCAATAGGTGTAGTCGGCGTGCCCCGGCCGGAACTTGTCGTGGATCGCGGCATAATCCCTGCCCCGGGCATCGATGTTGTCGATGGCCAGCGCAATTGGCGTGCCGGTCGTGACGCCCTCGAACACTCCCGAGCGAATCACGACCTGATCGGGCTCGCGGCGCTGGCTCGTGAAGCGCGTCTGACCCGGCCGGCGGCGGTCGAGCCACACCTGCAGGTCGGCCTCGCTGAGCGGCAGCCGGGGCGGAACGCCATCGACGACGCAACCGATGGCCGGCCCGTGGCTCTCGCCCCAGGTGGTGACGCGGAACAGCGTGCCGAAGCTGTTGTGGGACACTAGACCGTGGCGATGTCGGGGGCGTCGGCGCGTTTCATGCCGATCACGTGATAGCCCGCGTCGACGTGGTGGACCTCGCCGGTCACGGCGCGTCCGAGGTCGCTCAAGAGATAGAGCGCGCTGGCCCCGACTTCATCGATCGAGACCGTGCGCTTGAGTGGGGCGTTGTATTCGTTCCACTTGAGGATGTAGCGGAAGTCGCCGATGCCCGATGCGGCAATGGTCTTGATGGGACCGGCGGAGATCGCGTTGACCCGGATGGCGCCGCCGCCGAGGTCGACCGCGAGGTAGCGCACCGCGGCCTCGAGCGCGGCCTTGGCGACCCCCATGACGTTATAGTGCGGCATGACCTTTTCGGCGCCGTAGTAGGTCATGGTAAGCAGGCTGCCACCGTTCGGCATCAGCTTCTCGGCGCGCTGGCACACGGCGATGAACGAGAAGCACGACACGTCGAGCGAGTGCGCGAAGTTCTCGCGTGTCACGTCGGCGAAACGGCCCTTGAGCTGCTCGCGGTCGGAATAGGCGATGGCGTGAACGACGAAGTCCAGCCGATCCCAGGTTTCGCCTAGTGTCGCGAAGACGCGATCAAGGCTGGCCGAATCCGATACATCGCAGGGCAGCACCAGCCGCGAGCCTACCGACTCGGCGAGCGGCAACACCCGCTTGCCCAGCGCCTCGTTCTGGTAGGTGAAGGCCAGCTCAGCGCCCTCGGCCGCCACCGCACGCGCGATGCCCCAGGCGATCGAGCGTTCGTTGGCGACGCCCATGATCAGACCCTTCTTGCCGGCCATCAGCGGCGTCGCGCGCGTCATCGCGAACCTGCAACCTTGCCACCCGACCAGCGGGCGGCGCCGATCCTACACCAACGTAGGCCCGCTCGACACCGCCGCGCGTCAGCGGGCAGAATCACTCTCCATCGGCTTCGTGGCCGCGGCTAGGCCCGTCGGTTCCGCGAGCAGCATCGCCGCAAGCTCGTGCCCGCGCGCGGCCGCGAGGCTCCACCACAGTCGTGCGCGCAGCGGGTCGGCGGCGACGCCATGGCCGTCGCGGTAGAGCGCCCCGACGTAGAACTGAGCCCAGCGGCTGCCCTGCTCGGCCAGCGGAAGCCACAGCGCCAGCGCCCGGGCGTAGTCGCCCGCGCGATAAGACTCCAACCCGGTGGCGAGGGGATCATCTGCCGCGGGCGCTTGAACGGCCTCAGCCGAGGCGATCTCTCGGGCCGAATCGACAGCCGCCAGTTCCATCATCGCGGGCTCGGGCTCGGGCGAGGGTGGGCCCGGGCTCGCGGGCTCTCCCGTCGCCGGCGCGATCTCGGCGAGCGCTCTTGCTCTCGCCTCGGGGTCCGTGGCGTCGGCCGGCGCGGGCGTCGGTCGCGCCGGACTCTCCGCCGCGGGTTCCTCCCACGCGATGTCGTCGGCTCGAGCGCGCGGCGCCGGTCGGTCGAGGGTGTTGGGGACGGCCTCCCAGTCGACTTGACTCGTCGGCGTCGGCGCCCCGACCGTGGTCTGCGCGTCGCGCTCCTCGGGCGCGAGATCGCCTCGGGCGGCCGGCTCGGTGAACATCACTTCCTCGATCGGTGCCGCCGTGTAGCCCTGCACAACCAGAACCGCGAGCCGCTCGATCGCGCGCGGGTGACCGGCCTTCGCCGCAAGGTAGTACCAGCCCAGCGCCCTGACGGGATCGGCCGGCGGCCCGAGCCCGGCCTCATAGATCAGCCCCAGGTTGTATTGGCTGATGACATGGCCCTGGCGCGCCGCCAGCTCGAACCACCTGGTCGCCTCGACCAGGTCCTGTGCCACGCCTTGGCCGCGCAGGTAAAAGACGGCAAGGTTGGCCTGCGCTCGCGCGAGGCCGCGCTCGGCGGCGCGGTGGTACCAGATCGCCGCGGCAACAAAGTCCTGGGGCACGCCAAGGCCTTTGCGGTATAGCAGCCCGAGGTTGCGCTCGGCGGCCGGATCACCGGCCTCGGCCAGCGGCAGCCACTCCCGATAGGCGCCCTCGTAGTCGCCGTCCTCGTACGCGCGGACACCTTCCGCGAAGCCTGCCCACGCGGGCGCTGCGGTTCCTGCCGCGAGCGCGAACGCCACCGCAGCCCACCCGCCGCGCCTCGGCATGAGCAGCCCCCTGGCCCAACGCCCGACCGCGGTGCGCGGTCGGATCAGCCGCTAACGATGCGCCAGGTCCCGTCCTCCTGCAGGCACGCGGTACCCACCGCCTCTTCGGTATCGCTGCCGATCGTGACCGTTTGGCGGAACTCGCGGCAGGTTTGCCCGGTCTGCCGATGCACGCCCTCGCGAACCGGGGTCACCGTGCCGCGGTTGCCCGATTCGGGGTTGTTCCAGGCGATGGTCTCGCCGATCGGCGCCCTCGCCGCCTGCTGCTCGGCATCGGCCATCGCCATGCGGTCGGCGCGGTCGAGCGAACGCCCGATCTCGCTGCCGAGGAACCCGCCGAGCAGCGCGCCCGCGGCCGTCGCCGCGAGCTGCCCGGTACCGGAGCCGAACTGCGCCCCGACCACGGTGCCGACGACGCCGCCCAGCAGCGTGCCCAGGGTATCCTTGGTGCCCGCGTCCGAGGTGCATCCGACGAGGGCCAGCGTCGATAGACCGACCACAGCGAGCTTCAGCGGGTTCATGTCGTGCCTCAATCGATGAGTACAAGGGAAGATTAGGAGCTGCCGGCTTCTGCCACGGCGCTTTCGGCCTAATATATATGCGTGATGCAGCCCTCGGAAAGGTCCGACGAGAGCCGGCCGGTGTACGCCGATAGCCGCGGCGAGCGCCCGGTCGGGCGCGCGACCGGGCGCCCCTGAGGGCGAGGCCATGGCCGACGCCGACGGCTCGGATCCGATCGCGCTCTTCGCCGAGTGGCTGGCCGAGGCGGAGCGGAGCGAGCCGAACGATCCGAACGGCATGGCCCTGGCCACCGCCGCGCCGGATGGAACGCCGTCGGTCCGCATGGTGCTGCTGAAGGGCGTGGATGACGGCGGTTTTGTGTTCTACACCAACCTCGAGAGCCAGAAGGGCCGCGAGCTGGCGGACAACCCGCGCGCCGCGCTCTGCTTCCACTGGAAGAGCCTCCGGCGCCAAGTACGCGTCGTCGGCGCCGTCGCGCCGGTGAGCTCCGCCGAGGCCGATGCTTACTTCGCGAGCCGCCATCGCGAGAGCCAGATCGGCGCCTGGGCCTCGCAGCAGTCGCGGCCGCTCGAGAGCCGCTTTGCGCTCGAAACCGCGGTCGCGCGCTATGCTGCCCGGTATGGCCTGGGCAAAGTGCCCAGGCCGCCCCATTGGTCGGGGTTTCGCATCGTGCCGGAGCGTATCGAGTTTTGGCGCGACCGACCCTTCCGCCTCCACGATCGCCTCGTCTTCACCCGCGGCGCGGTGGGCTGGGATACGGTGCGGTTGTTCCCATGACGCTGCCCCAGTCGGCGGTGGACACACGCGCGGGCGTTGCGGTCGGCGCGCCCGAGGCTGGCCGG
>VGEJ01000249.1 GCA_016869335.1 Alphaproteobacteria bacterium
CCGATCATCTACTCGATCGCCGAGGACGCGCTGAGCGCGGTGCCCGAACACCTGCGGGCGGCGGGCCTGGCCGCGGGCGCGACGCCGTGGCAAACCGCGACCCGCATCATCGTCCCCACCGCCGCGAGCGGCATCTTCGCTGCGGTGATGATCGGCATGGGCCGAGCGGTCGGGGAGACCATGATCGTGGTAATGGCCGCGGGTAACACGCCGGTCCTCGATTGGAACATCTTCAGCGGTCTCCGGGCGCTGTCGGCCAATATCGCGGTCGAGCTGCCCGAGGCGGTCAAGGACAGCACGCTCTACCGGGTCCTGTTCCTGGCCGCGCTGACGCTGTTCATCATGACGTTCGTTCTCAACACGGTCGCCGAGCTCGTGCGTCTGCGCTTTCGCCACCGGGCGGCCCAGCTGTGAGCGCGACCGAGACCACCGGTGGGGGCCGGACCGGCGGGCACTGGCGGCGCCATCGTGCCACCGACATCACTGCCCGGGGGGAGCCGTTCCTGTGGATGCTTGGAGGCGGGCTCGCGTTCGGCGTCGCCATGATCGTCGGGTTCCTGGTCCTCGTGCTGTGGAATGGGCTGGCCGCGTTCTACCCCGGGCCGATCGCACTCGTTCAGCTAACCTCGGGGGATACGTTCGCGGGCGAGCCGGTACGGAGCGAGCCGTTCGAGCCGCCCGAGAGCGAGGTCGCCACGCTCAGCGATGCGTTGCGCGCGGAGATCGCGGACAACGCCGGTATGGCTGTTCGCACGCTCTACCGGATCGGGAACTTTGACCTCTACGGCGAGGATTTCCGGTGGGTTCCGGATCATGCGGTCGCCAGCATCACCTATCCGCCGGACTACTATCACGTCGAGCGCCTGGAATGGGGGCCGTTCATCGGCCGCATCCTCAGGGTAAATTTCGACGGCCTGGAGGTCGCGGGCGATGCGGTCTCGGCCACCGCGCTGCACGAGCAGCATGGCGCGGCGCGCGAGCGCTGGCGGCGCCTCCGCTCGATCGTCAAAGGCGGCATCGGCGAGATCAACCGGGAGATCGAGGGCGCGCGCCTGGACCTGCGGCGGGCCGCGCTACGCCACGGAGTGGGTGCGCCCGAGTACGCCGAGGTCAAGCGCGAGCTTGACGCGACCCTTGCCGGATTGGAGCGGGAGTACGCCACGCTGGCGGCCGAGGCCGCACGGCTCAAGGCGCTCGATGAGCGCTTCACGATTACGTTCGTTGACGGCGCCGGCAGCGAGACGAGCGAACGGCTGTCGAGCGTCGTGCGGATGTTCCCGGCCAACGACCTCGGTCTCGGCGGGAAGCTCGGCGTGTATCTGTCGCGCTGGGGCGAGTTCGTGGGCGATGAACCGCGCGAGGCCAACACCGAGGGCGGGGTGTTGCCGGCGATCTTCGGCACGGCGGCGATGACGCTGCTGCTCGTGGTGTTCGTCGCGCCGTTCGGTGTGATCACCGCGCTCTACCTCCGCGAGTACGCGCGCCAGGGGCGGCTCGTCTCGATCGTGCGGGTCTCGGTGAACAACCTCGCCGGAGTGCCGTCGATCGTCTACGGCGTGTTCGGCCTCGGATTCTTCGCCTATATCGTCGGCGCCAACATCGACACGTTCTTGTTCGCGGAGCGGCTGCCCAGCCCGACGTTCGGCACGGGCGGCCTGTTGTGGGCCTCGCTCACGCTGGCGCTGCTCACGGTGCCCGTGGTCATCGTCGCGACGGAGGAGGCGCTTGCCGCGGTGCCGCGCTCGATGCGCGAGGGCTCGCTCGCGTGCGGCGCCTCGAAGTGGCAGACGATACGCCGCGTGGTACTGCCCCGCGCGATGCCGGGCGTCCTCACCGGTCTCATCCTGGCGATGGCGCGCGGCGCCGGCGAGGTGGCGCCGCTGATGCTGGTCGGTGTCGTCAAGCTAGCGCCCGAGCTGCCCATCGACGGGGTGTTCCCGTTTCTACATCTCGAACGCAGTTTCATGCACCTCGGCTTTCACATCTACGACGTCGGTTTCCAGTCGCGCAACTCCGAGGCTGGCAAACCGATGGTTTTCGTTACCACGCTTCTCCTCATCGCGCTGATCGCGCTCATGAACGCGGGAGCCATCATCGTGCGCAACCGTCTGAAACGCCGCTATGCAGTCGGACACTTCTGAGCGGGTCCGCCCGGGCGGCGCGGCCGCGGCGGCGGCCGCGTCCGCGCCCGCCGCGGCTTACCACGAGAGGCCGGGTCCGGAAGGCAGCCTCGTGGAGACCCGCGCATTCTCGCTGTGGTACGGCGCCACCCAGGCGCTGTTCGACATCACGTTCGATATCCACAAGGGATTAGTGACGGCGCTGATCGGACCGTCCGGCTGCGGCAAGTCGACGCTCCTGCGCTGCTTCAACCGGATGAACGATCTCATCGACGGCGTTCGCTTCGCAGGCGAGATGCGCCTCGCCGGGAGGGGCATCTACGCCGCAGGGACCGACGTCATCGCGCTACGCAAACGCATGGGCATGGTGTTCCAGAAGCCCAACCCGTTCCCGATGTCGCTGTTCGAGAACGTCGTCTATCCCCTGCGGGTCGACGGCGTCCGCGACCGGCGGATCCTCGAGGACGCGGTGGAGCGCGCGCTCCGTGGTGCGGCGCTGTGGGAGGAGGCCAAGGATCGTCTGCAAGAGAACGCGCTCGGCCTGTCGGGCGGACAACAACAGCGCTTGTGTATCGCGCGCGCCATCGCCAGCGACCCCGAGGTCCTGCTGATGGACGAGCCGTGCTCGGCCCTCGATCCGATCGCCACCGCGCGGATCGAGGAGTTGATCGACGAGCTGCGCGGGCGCTACACGATCGTGATCGTCACCCACAACATGCAGCAGGCCAGCCGCGTTTCCGATAACACCGCCTTCATGTACCTTGGGCGGCTGATCGAGTACGGCGAAACGCGGACGATCTTCACCACGCCGAAGCTCAAGCAGACCAGCGACTACGTCACCGGCCGCTTTGGCTAACCGGCGAACGGGCCGCAACCTCGAAAAGACTTTGGCGCCAACCCGCTTTGTTGTGTAATGACGCCTCCGCGCGCCATCGCAGCACCTTGCATCCGGAGATCCGGCATGACCACGACCCCCTCACCGTTCCCGCCCTCGATGCCCGCATACCGGCCGCCGATCGAAGGCAGTCGTCATGGGGTCGTGGCCGGACATTACCTCGCTGCCCATGCCGGTTTCGCCATCTTCAACGCCGGCGGCAACGCCATCGATGCCGGCGTCGCGGCGGGCATGGCGCTCGGCGTGTTGCAGAGCAACTTCGTCGGCTTCGCCGGCGTCGCGCCGATCATCATCTACTCGGCGGAGAAGGACGAGCTGATCAGTATCGACGGGCTTGGGACGTGGCCCAAGGCCGCCACCCTCGAAATGTTTGAGAAAGGACACCGGGGCACCATCCCCGAGGGGCTTCTGCGCACCGTCGTGCCAGCCGCACCCGCGGCGTGGATCGAGGCTTTGATCCGCTACGGGACGATGAGCTTCGGCGACATCGCCGAGGCCTCGATCCGTTTCGCCCGCGAGGGCTTCGTGATGTACCCGCTGATGTCGGATACCATCGGCACGCACCGCGACGGCTTCGCGCGCTGGGCGGCGAGCGCCGCCATCTACCTGCCGGGCGGGCAGGTGCCGACGGTGGGCGATCTGTTCGTGCAGAGCGACCTGGCACGCACGATCCAATACATGGCCGATGAGGAGAAGGCCGCGGCCAAGCGCGGCCGGGTCACCGGATTGGAAGCGGCGCGCGCCGCCTTCTACAGCGGCGACATCGCCAAGACGATCTGCGACTATCACAAGGCCAACGGCGGGCTGCTCAGCCTGGACGACATGGCGAACTACCGGCTCACCATCGAGCGCCCGCCGTCGATCCGCTGGGGCGAGATGGACGTCTACACGTGCGGGCCGTGGTGCCAGGGGCCTGTGCTGCTGCAGGCGCTGCAGATCCTCAAGGGGTACGATCTCAAGCGCATCGGCCACAACACGGCGGACTACGTCCATGTCGTGACCGAGGCCTTGAAGCTCGCCTGCGCCGACCGCGAGCGCTACTACGGTGATCCCAAGTTCATCGACGTGCCGCTGGACACGCTGTTGTCCGAGGCCTACGGCGCCCAGCGCCGCGGCCAGATCAGGCTCGACCAGGCGTGGCCGGAGTTGCCGCCGGCCGGCGACATCCCGGGCACGCGCCACGGTGCCGGGGGCGCTCGGGCTGCG
>VGEJ01000250.1 GCA_016869335.1 Alphaproteobacteria bacterium
GCTCTCGATGGCGCGTTCATCCTGGCCTCGGAGAGCTGCGCGCTCGACGTCATCGGCGCCCGTTTCGTGCGCGACGTGGCGCCGGGCGAGATGGTGGTCATCGATGCGTCCGGCGTGCACAGCCTGCGGCCGTTCCCGCAGGCGCACGGCCGATTCTGCGTGTTCGAGTACGTCTATTTCGCCCGCCCCGACTCGATCGTCGATGGCGTCAGCGTCTACGACGCCCGCAAGCGCATCGGTGCAGAGCTGGCCGGCGAGGCGCCGGCGGCGGCCGATGTCGTGATCCCCGTGCCCGACTCCGGGGTCCCCGCCGCGATCGGCTACGCGGCGGAGGCCGGCATCCCCTTCGAGCTCGGCATCATCCGCAACCACTACGTCGGCCGTACCTTCATCGAGCCGACGGATCGCATCCGCCACCTTGGCGTCCGCCTCAAGCACAGCGCCAACCGGGCGTGCATAGAGGGCAAGCGGATCGTGCTGGTCGATGACAGCATCGTGCGCGGCACGACCTCGACCAAGATCGTGACGATGGTGCGCGAGGTGGGCGCACGCGAGGTGCACATGCGGATCGCGAGCCCGCCCACCACGCACTCGTGCTTCTATGGCGTGGACACGCCGGAGCGCGACAAGCTCCTGGCGGCGCGCCACGACGTCGAGGCGATGCGCCAGTTCATCGGCGTCGACAGCTTGGCGTTCGTCTCGATCAATGGCCTCTATCGCGCCATGGGGCTGCCGGAGCGCGAGCGCACGCGGCCGCAGTTCTGTGACGCCTGCTTCACCGGCGACTATCCAATCCCGCTCGTCGACCTCGCCGACGGCACGCCGGCGCAGCTCTCGCTGTTGGCCGAGCGGGCCTGAGCGCGTGGCCGGCCGTTTGCACGGGCGCATCGCGCTCGTCACCGGTGCATCGCGCGGCATCGGCGCGGCCGTGGCCCGGCGATTCGCGGCCGAGGGCGCGCACGTCATCCTGGTGGCTCGCACCATCGGCGGTCTCGAGGAGGCCGACGATGCCATCCGCGCCGCCGGCGGTAGCGCGACGCTGGTGCCGCTCGATCTCTCCGATGGGCCGGGCATCGACCGTCTCGGCGGCGCCATCGCCGAGCGTCACGGGCGGCTCGACGTGCTGGTCGGCAACGGCGCCATCCTCGGCCAGCTCGGGCCGCTCGCCCACTGCCCGCCGCGAACGTGGGACGAGGTGATCACGGTGAACCTCACCGCCAACTGGCGGCTGATCCGGGCCTGCGATGCGCTCCTGCGTGCCTCGGACGCGGGGCGGGCGATCTTCGTAACTTCGGGCGTCAGCCGCCACGCGTACCCGTACTGGGGACCCTACGCGGTAAGCAAGGCCGGCCTCGACATGCTGGCCAAGACCTACGCGAGTGAGGTGCGCACAACGAACGTGCGGGTCAACATTCTCGACCCGCGCACCGTGCGGACGGCGATGCGGGCACAGGCAATGCCGGGCGAGGACCCATTGAGTCTGCCGCCGCCGGAAGCGATCACCGACACCTTTCTCGCCCTGGCCGAGCCCTCCTGCACCCGCAGCGGCGACATCGTCCTGGTGTGAGCCGCACGATCCCCACGCCCTACTCGCCCTTGGCGTAAGGATTGCGTCCCTTGCGCAGGTGCATGCGAATGGGCACCCCGGGGAGACGGAAGCGCTCGCGCAGTCCGTTCGTCAGATAGCGCAGGTAGGACTCGGGGAGCGCCTCCGCCCGGCTCGCGAACAGGACGAACGTCGGGGGGTGTACGCGAGCCTGGGTGATGTAGCGCAGGCGCTGGGCGCGGCCCGCGACCGCGGGCGGGGGGTGATCGGCGACCGCCTCGTTGAGCCAGCGGTTGAGTTCGCCCGTCGGCACCCGGCGTCCCCACACAGCGAAAGCGGCGAGCACCGCGGGCATGAGGCGCGACATCCCCTCGCCCGTGAGGGCCGACAGCGGCACCACCGCCACACCCTTGAGCTGCGGCAGCGCCTCGGCCAGGCGCTCGCGCAGCCCCGTCAACGCCGGCTGGCGGTCGGCGACCAGGTCCCACTTGTTGACCGCGATGACGACGGCCCTGCCCTCCTCGGCGGCGAAGCGGGCAATCGCGAGATCCTGGCGGTCGAGCGCACGCCCCTCGATCACCAGCACCGCCACCTGGGCCAGCCGGATGGCCCGGAGGCTGTCCTCGACCGCGAGATCCTCCGCGCGATCGACGATTCGGCCCTTGCGCCGCAGCCCCGCGGTATCGACCAGGCGGACGCGCTGTCCGCGGACCCCCCAGTCGATCGCGATCGCATCCCGGGTTATGCCGGGCTCCGGCCCGGTAATCTGGCGCTCGGCGCCGATCAGCCGGTTGACGAGCGTGGACTTGCCGACGTTGGGCCGGCCGACGATGGCGAGCTGCAGCGGCGCGATGCCGCGCTCTTCGGTTGCGCCCTCCTCCGTGCCGGGCAGGATGGCGGCCAGTGCGTCGTAGAGGTCAGCGAGGCCTTCACCATGCTCCGCCGATAGCCGGAGCGGCTCGCCGAGCCCCAATGCGAACGCTTCGAGAAACCCCTGCTCGGCCCGGCTGCCTTCGCACTTGTTGGCGACGAGAACGACCGGCTTGCCCGACCTGCGCAGCACGCGCGCCAAGGACTCGTCGAGGGGCAGGATTCCCGCCCGCGCATCGATCATGAAGAGGACCGCCGAGGCCCCGGCGATCGCAGCCTCGGTCTGGCGCCGGACGCGGCCAGCCAGGGTGCCTGGGTCGGCGTCCTCGATCCCGCCGGTGTCGATTACCTGAAACGTCAGCCCGCCGAGCGTCGCCGGGCCTTCACGGCGGTCGCGCGTCACGCCCGGCCGATCGTGCACCAAAGCCAGGCGGCGTCCGACCAGCCGGTTGAACAGGGTCGACTTGCCGACGTTGGGGCGCCCCACGATCGCGACGGCGGGCGCCGGCATCAGCGGAGCGCGATCAGATCGGCATCGCGCATCAGGATGTAGAGCGTGCCATCCGCGATCACCGGTGCGCCGATCGCGCCGTCGGGCAGCTCAACCCGGCCGAGCAGCCGGCCATCGTAGGGCGACAGCGCCACCGCCAGTCCAGAGGACGACGTCACAATCAGCCGATCGCTTGCGAGCAACGGCCCGCTCCACAGGATCGGGCCGGTCCGATCTTCCTCGTCCTCCCAGCGCGGGAGCGGCGTGACCCAACGGATCCTGCCATCGGCCCGGGACAGACAGACGGCCTCGCCGGTGCTCGTCACCAGCCACAGGAACTCACCCGCGACCACCGGAGTCTGCACCCCGCCGACCGCCTGGTCCCAGATCCGCCGCCCGCTGCGGAGGTCGAGCGCAACCATGCGTCCGGAGTGGCTGATCGCAAACACCTCGCCACGGTCGATCACCGGCAGCGCGCGAATGTCGCTGAAGCCGGAGAGCGTGGACACGCGCGCGCTCGCAAGCGAGTCACCCCAGGCGACGCGGCCGTTATCGACCCGGAGCGCGAATACCTCGCCCGAGGAGTAAGCGGCCACCACCACCTCCCCCTCGACCGCCGGGCTCGCCGAGCCGAGCAGACCGGCGGGCTCGGTGATCCCGGCGTGTTCCCACAGCGCCGCGCCTGAGTCCGCCGAGAACACGTGCAGCTCGTTGTTGAGACTGATCACGAACACGCGGCCGCCGCTCACCGTCGGCGGGGCGCGCAGTGGGGCGCCGACGCGGACACGCCACAAGAGATGCCCCCTGTCGGCCTCGAGAGCCAGCAGTTCGCCGTAGCCCGTGGCCACGAACAGGCGGCCCGATGCGTGGGCGACGCCGCCGCCGATAGTCCCCTCCTCCTCGTCTTCGGGCGTCACGTTCACCCGCCACAGGCGCTCGCCGCTCGCGGCGGCAAAGGCGCTGACGCGGGCCTCGGCGTCGAACGCGAAGACCCGGCCGTCGGCCACCACGGGCGAAGCCAGGATCTGCTGTTCGTCGGTGGAGCCCGCGCCGATGCTGCTGCGCCACGCCTCGCGCGGCGCGTCGCCGAACGCGAGATGCCCCGGGGCATGGCCGGGCGGCCCGCCCGGTTGCGGCCACTCGGCGTTCGGCCGCGGCCGCGGCAGCCGCACCTCGAGGTCGGCGATCGCCGGATCGGGCGTCAAGGTCGGTCCGAGGGCGAGGATCGATATGCGCTCACCGGGCAGCGGCGGCGCCTCGGGCTTGCCGAGCCACCCCGGCGTGTCGCAGGCGC
>VGEJ01000251.1 GCA_016869335.1 Alphaproteobacteria bacterium
GACGTGGATCACGATGCCCTCGCGCTCGACCGTGCCGGCGACGCCGATCAGCCGGCTTTGCAGCACCGCCTTGCGATAGCGCTCGAAGGTGCGCGGCCAGACGATGAGGTTGGCGATCGTCGTCTCGTCCTCGAGCGTCATGAAGATCACCCCGCTCGCCGTGCCGGGCCGCTGGCGGCAGATCACCAGCCCGGCGATGCGCACCCGGCGGCCCGGCGGGGTGCGGGCGAGCGCCTCGTGCGGGCGATAGCCGAGCGCCGCGAGCCGGGTGCGCAGGAGGGCCAAGGGATGCGCCCGGAGCGTGAGGCGGAGCGCGGCGTAGTCGTTGATCACCTCCTCGCCGAGCGGCATCGTCGGCAGGGCGACCGCAGGCTCAGCGCCCCGCTCGGGCTCTCCCAGAGACTCCGTCGCCGCCGTCGCGGCCGCCGCCGCAGCGGCGAACAGCGGCAGCGGCTCAGGCCCCAGGCCCTGCACCGCCCACAGCGCCTGCCGCCGGCTCAAGCCGAGCGAGCGGAAGGCATCGGCCTGGGCCAGCCGGTCGAGCACCGCCGGAGCGAGCCGCGCCCGCCGCCATAGCTCGGCGACATCGCCAAAGCGCCCCGCCCTGCGTGCGGCAACGAGCGCCTCGGCCGCGTCCTCGGCCAGACCCTTGATCTCGCGCAAGCCGAGCCGCAGCGCCACGCCGTCTGAGACGGCCACGCCGCCTGAGGCGGACCCGTCTGAGACGGTCCCGCCCGCGGCAGACCGGCCCGGCGCCGGAAGCGCCGGCTCGAGCGTGCAGTCCCACCGGCTGTGGTTGACATCGACGGGAAGCACCGCCACACCATGCTCGCGCGCATCGCGCACGATCTGTGCCGGGGCGTAGAAGCCCATCGGCTGGCTGTTGAGGAGCGCGCAGGCGAACGCCGCCGGGTAGTGGCACTTGAGCCAGGCCGAGACGTAGACCAGGAGCGCGAAGCTCGCGGCGTGCGACTCGGGGAAGCCGTACTCGCCGAAGCCCTCGATCTGGCGGAAGCAGCGCTCGGCGAAATCGCGCTCGTAGCCGCGCGCGACCATGCCCTCGATCAGCTTGCCGCGGAAGTGGTGGATCTGGCCGGTGCGGCGGAAGGTGGCCATGGCGCGGCGCAGCTTGTCGGCCTCGGCCGGGGTGAAGCCCGCGGCGACGATCGCGATCTTCATCGCCTGCTCTTGGAACAGCGGCACCCCCAATGTCTTGCCGAGCACCGCTTCGAGCGCGGGCGAGGGATAGCTCACGCTCTCCTCGCCGCGGCGGCGGCGGAGATAGGGATGCACCATGTCGCCCTGGATCGGCCCCGGGCGCACGATCGCCACCTCGATCACCAGGTCGTAGAAGTTGCGCGGCTTGAGCCTTGGCAGCATGCTCATCTGGGCCCGGCTCTCGACCTGGAACACGCCCACCGAGTCGGCCCTGCACAGCATGTCGTAGACCGCCCCGTCCTCGGCCGGCACGGTGGCGAGATCGAGCACGCGGCCATGGTGCTCGGCGATGAGCGCGAAGGCCTTGCGGATGCAGGTGAGCATGCCGAGCCCGAGGCAATCGACCTTGAGGATGCCGAGCGCGTCGATATCGTCCTTGTCCCACTCGATGACGGTACGCTCTGCCATCGCTGCGTTCTGGATCGGCACCAGTTCGCACAGCGGCCCGCGGGTGATGACGAAGCCGCCGACGTGCTGCGAGAGATGGCGGGGGAAGCCGAGGAGCTCGCGGGCCAGCGCGAGCGCGCGTGCGAGCGTCGGGTCGGTGGGGTCGAGGCCGGCCTCGCGCACCCGCGCCGCATCGAGGCCCGAGCCGCTCGAGCCCCACATCGTGCCGTTGAGCGCGCTCGCC
Source organism: Alphaproteobacteria bacterium (assembly GCA_016869335.1). Lineage (GTDB taxonomy): Bacteria > Pseudomonadota > Alphaproteobacteria > VGEJ01 > VGEJ01 > VGEJ01. The sequence continues at coordinate 1,850 of VGEJ01000251.1, forward strand.
ACGTCGGCCGAGAGGCCGAGCGCCTTGGCCACCTCGCGGATCGCGCCGCGCGAGCGGTAGGTGATGAGGGTGGCGGCGAGCCCAGCGCGCTCGCGGCCGTACTTTCGATAGATGTACTGGATCACCTCCTCGCGCCGCTCGTGCTCGAAGTCGACGTCGATGTCCGGCGGCTCGTTGCGCTCGGCGCTGAGGAAGCGCTCGAACAGGAGGTCGATGCGGTTGGGATCGACGGCGGTGACGCCGAGGCAGTAGCACACCGCCGAGTTGGCGGCCGAGCCACGGCCCTGGCACAGGATGCCCTGGCTCCGCGCGAAGCGCACGATGTCGTGCACGGTGAGGAAGTAGGGCGCGTAGCGCAGCGTCCCGATCAGCTTGAGCTCGCGCTCGAGGAGCCTCTGCACCTTCGCCGGCACCGCCTCGCCGTAGCGCTCGGCCGCACCGGCCCAGGTGAGCGCTTCGAGCGCCGCCTGCGGATCGCCGCCGGGCGCCACCTCGTCGGGGTATTCGTAGCACAGCTCCTCGAGATTGAAGCGGCAGGCGGCAGCGATCGCGAGCGTCCGCTCGACGGCCGCCTCGTGGCCGCGGAACAGCCGCAGCATCTCGGCCGCCGGCTTCAGGTGGCGCTCGGCGTTGGCGTGCAGCCGGAAGCCCGCCTCGGCGATCGTGCAGTGCTCGCGGATGCAGGTCAGCACATCCTGCAGCGGCCGGCGCTCGGGCCCGTGCGCGTGCACATCGTTGGTCGCGACGAGCGGGGTGGCCGCGCGCTCGGCCAGCGCGGCGAGGTGCGCGATCCGCGCCGCGTCATCGCCGCGGTAGAGGTGCTGCGCGGCGAGGTAGAGCGGCCCCGGCAACGTCCGGCGCAGCGCGGCCAAGGCGGCGGCGAAGGCTGAATCGGGGCGATCGGGCGGAACGACGATCAGGCTGTGCGCCGCCCTGTGCGCCGCGACATCGGTAAGGCTCAGGTGACACTGGCCCTTCGGCGCCCGCCGCTGGCCGAGCGTGAGCAGCCGCGCGAGCTGGCCATAGGCCGCGCGGTCATGCGGCAGGCAGAGGAGGCTCGGCGCATCGCCGAGATCGAGCCGGGCGCCGACGATGAACTGGAGCCCGGCGCGCTTGGCCGCCAGATGGCCGCGCACCACGCCGGCGAGCGTGTTGCGGTCGGTGAGCGCGAGCGCGGCATGGCCGAGCGCGGCCGCGGCCTCGACCAGCTCCTCGGCGTGCGAAGCCCCGCGCAGGAAGCTGAAGTTCGAGGTGACCTGAAGCTCGGCGTAGGACACAGGCTCACCGACCGCGCCGCGCGCCGGCAAATCGGTTCACCATCACCACGGCGCGCGCACGCACCGTCCCGCGCACGGCGAGCCGCAGGCGCCGATCGGCGGTGACGAGAGGAGCGCCGACGGCATCGGCGCAGGCGAGGTAGAGGGAGTCGTAGACCGGATGCTTGAGCGTCAGGGCAATCTCCAGCGCCCGCTCGATCAACGCGGGCGATGGGTGGAGCGTGGGGATGTAGTGGCCGATCGCCGATGCGATCGCCCGCGCGTGCGCCGGGGAGATTTCGCGCCGCGTGGCTTTCTTCCAGGCGATGTTGGCGACCTCGGCGACGATCATGTCCGGAGCGTGCAGCAGAGAGGCATGCTCGAGGAGCCGCAGAGCTTCGGCGTGGCAGTCCTCGCGCACGAACCACTTGATGGCGACACTGGCATCGACGACCCAGGTCATCGTCCGCGGTCCTCGCGGAGGAGCACGACACTGTCGGTCTGGGTGACGTCCTCGGGCGTCAGCGCCGCGACGCGCTCGGCGAGGGCGCGGAGATCGCGCGGCGCCATGGGGTGGACCGCCGCGGCAAGGATGTCGCGCACCTCCGCTTCCAAGGAGCGGTTGTGGGCTTTGGCCCGGGTCTTGAGGTCGTGGACGACCTGATCGTCGAGATTGCGGATGGTGAGCGTGGCCATGATGTCCTCAGTGCTAGCAAATCGCTAGCGTACGCCGATACTAGCAATGCCGTCATCCGAACACCCCGTGGAGGAACCAGCGCCGCGGGCTGGCGCCCGCGAGGTAGAGCCCTTCGCGGTAGAGCCAGAAGCGGCGCCCACGCCCGTCCTCGATCCGGTAGTAATCGCGGGTGAGCGCCGCGCCATCGCCGTTCTCTTCGCGCCACCACTCGGGCGCCAGGCGTTCGGGTCCCTCGGCGCGCACAACCCGGTGGGCCTGCCGCCGCCAGCGGAACAGCACCGGCGGATCGTCCGGCACCGGCGCCACCGCCTCGACCGGCTCGGGATAGGGCAGCAGCCTGAGCGGCCGCCCGGAACGCGCCCGCC
>VGEJ01000252.1 GCA_016869335.1 Alphaproteobacteria bacterium
GGCGGCGGCCTGGTGACGGAGCCGCTGGCGCGCCTCGGTGCAACGGTGATGGGGATAGACGCGGCCAAGGCGGCCATCCGCGTGGCGCGCGCCCACGCCCGCGAGGCTGACCTCACGATCGCCTACCGGACCACGACCGCCGAACGGCTCGCTGCGCGCGGCGCGCGGTTCGATCTCGTCCTCTGTCTTGAGGTCATCGAGCACGTACCGGATGCCGGCGCGCTCGCGCAGGCCCTGGCCAAGCTGGTAGCGCCTGGCGGCGGGCTCGTTCTGGCCACGCTCAATCGCACGCCCAAATCCTACGCCCTGGCGATCGTCGGCGCCGAGTACATCCTGCGCTGGCTCCCGCGGGGAACGCACCGCTGGGATCGGTTCGTGCGTCCGGCCGAGCTCGCCGGCTACCTCCGCGCGGCGGGACTGGTGCTGCAGGACATCAGCGGCGTCAGTCTCGATCTCGGCACCGGGGATTGGCGGCTGAGCGGCGACCCATCGGTCAACTACATGGCGTTCGCGGCGCGGCCGGCTTAGCCGCGCCGGCACCCGGGTCCAGCAGCTCACTCGGCGCCGGCGTGTGCGCGCGCGGCCGCACCAAAGGCGCGGAACAGGACCAGGTAGAACGGGTGTTCGTGAGGCCGCCACTCGGGGTGCCACTGCACTCCGAGCGCGAATGAGCGCGCCGCCGCAACCCGCACCGCCTCAATCGTGCCATCGGGCGCCGCGGCCTCGATCGCCAGCCCCTCGCCCAGCCGGTCGATCCCCTGACCGTGTAGCGAGTTCACAGCCGCGCTCCGCGTCCGGGCGAGGTCGTGCAACTGGCTGCCGGCAAAGATCTCCACCTCGTGTGCCGGTGCGTAACGATCGGCATATGACTTCGATCTGTCGGACCGGTGATCGAAGCGGCCCGGCACCTCCTCGAGGTGCTGATGCAGCGTTCCCCCGTAGGCGACGTTGAGCTCCTGCATGCCGCGACAGATCGCCAGAGTGGGCAGGCCTGCGGCGATCGACTCCCGGATGAGCGCCAGCGTCGTCGCATCGCGCGCCGGGTCGTGCTCGGTTCCGGGTCGGCTCTGCGGTCCGCCGTAGCGGTGCGGCTCGACGTTGGAGGGGCTCCCTGGCAGCACCACGCCATCGAGCCGGGCGAGGAGCTGTGGGATGTCCAACATCGCGCCAAGAGCCGGGATCAGGACCGGCAGGCATTCCGCCGCCTCGGCCACGGCGCCGATGTACTTGTGGCCAACCATATGGAAGGGCACGTCACCGACATCGCGCGTGTCGGCGGGGATACCGATCAGCGGCCGCCTGGTCCCACCCATGCCGCGTTGGCTATCACGCGGGGCCGATGCCGGCAATGGGCGGTCCGGTAGGTCCCGCCGGAGCGCCCAGGACCTCGGCAAGCACCGCAGCCACGGAGTGGCCTTGCAACGGCTTGGCCAGGCATCCCACGGTGGTGACGCCGAACGCCTCAGCGAGCCGCTGGGCCCGCTCGAGGTAGCCCTGATCGCCACTCGCGCCGAAGATCACCAGCCGCAGGGTCGTGGCCAGGGCGGCGATCCGCCGGATGACGGCGAAGCCATCACCCCCGTGCATGTCGAGGTCGATGGCAACGGCGTCGGGCCGCAACCGCGCTTCGCGATCGACCGCCGCCAGCACCTTGCTCGAGCGGTGCACCTGCCAGCCCAGCCCCTTGGCGGCGGCAGACCCCACGCGCCAACTCTCGCTGTCATCATCGATGATCAGCAGACGACCTGGATCCATTGCTCTTCCGCCCCCCCCCCAAAGGCCAGCGGCTACATCGGTGTCCTCGTGCGGTTCGATCCGCGGCGACCACAGGTTGCGCGCGTCCATCCGGCTGCTACCTGTGCCGCAGCTGGCTGGCCGGCTCCTCGAAGATGAATAGCTCAGGCGCCAGGGCAATGTTCAGCTCTATATCGTATAGGGTTATCTGGGTGGTAAGCCCCTGAGCATCCTCGACCAGCCACTGCCGGAGCGCTAGCGGTCGGTCGCTGAACACCAGGGTGATCTGCCCCTCGTCGGGACTCTCCCGATCGCGCAGCGAGACCTGGAGGAGCCCGGGCTCGGCCGCGAGCCCGGTCACGTCGAACGCTTCCTCGAGCTTGATCTCTGAGCGGGTCAGAACCGCGATCGGCGTCGAGTCGAGCGGGAGCCGGTCCACCTGGCCAAGCTCCTTGTCGTAGAACACGACCCAGACCCGGTCCGCGACCACGAGAATCGGGTTCGGCGCATCGTACTCGAACCGCAGTCGCCCGGGCCGGCGGAGATAGAACATGCCCTCGGACAGCGCGCCGTCGGGGGCGACCTGGACGAAGCGCGCCTTCAGCGTGGTGATAGCGTTGAGGTAGGTGTCGATGCGGGCGAGTTCGCTCCGCTCGGTCGCCGTCGCCGGCCATGCGGCGCCGGCCCACCAGGGCACCACCGCCAGTGCAAGCACGACCAGCGAGGCGACCTGTATGAGGGTGCGCGACAGCTTAGCCCAGGACATCGAGGTCACGGGCCAGCACCTCGCGCCGGCCGACGTGATTGGCGGTGCTGACCACGCCTTCCGCCTCCATGCGCTCGATGATCCGCGCCGCGCGGTTGTAACCGATCTGGAGATGCCTCTGGACGAAACTGGTCGAGGCCTTGCGTTCGCGACAAACGAGTGCGACCGCCTGATCGTAGAGCTCATCACTCGGGCCCTCGGCGAGATCGCTGCCAGGCTCGGCATCCGACTCCTGCGTAACCTCCTCCAGATAGTCGGGACTTCCCTGCGCCTTCAGGAAGGCAACGACGCGGTCGACCTCGGTCTCGGTGACGTAGGGTCCATGCACCCGCGCGATGCGACCGCCGCTAGCCATGAATAGCATGTCGCCGGCGCCCAGAAGCTGTTCGGCCCCAGGCTCACCAAGGATCGTCCGGCTGTCGATCTTCGAGGTCACCTGAAAGCTGATCCGGGTGGGAAAGTTGGCCTTGATCGTGCCGGTGATGACATCGACCGAGGGCCGCTGCGTCGCCATGATGAGGTGGATGCCCGCGGCCCGCGCCATCTGCGACAGGCGCTGCACGGCGCCCTCGATGTCCTTGCCGGCGAGCAGCATGAGGTCCGCCATCTCGTCGACGACGACCACGATCGAAGGCAGCGGGGTGAGATCGAGCGGTTGCTCCTCGATGATCGGCTCGCCGGTCTCACGGTCGAACCCGGTCTGAACCGTGCGCTTGAGCACCTCGCCCGCGGCCCGGGCCTCGGCCAATCTCAGGTTGTAACCCTCGATGTTGCGCACACCCAGCTTGGACATCGCCCGGTAACGCTCCTCCATCTCGCGCACCGTCCACTTGAGCGCGACCACCGCCTTGCCCGGGTCGGTCACGACCGGCGCCAGAAGATGCGGGATGCCGTCGTAGGCCGACAGCTCGAGCATCTTGGGGTCGATCATCACGAAGCGGCACTGCGCCGGCGTGAGGCGGTAGAGCAGCGACAGGATCATGGTGTTGACCGCCACCGACTTGCCCGACCCGGTGGTGCCCGCGATCAGCAGATGCGGCATGCGCACAAGATCGGCGATCACCGGCGCCCCGGCGATGTCATTGCCAAGCACCAGGGTCAACTTGCCCGTTGCGTCCTCGTAGTCGGCGGCCGCCAGCAGTTCGCGCAGAAACACCATCTCGCGCTGCGCGTTCGGCAGCTCGATGCCGATCGCGTTGCGGCCCGGTAGCACCGCGCAGCGCACCGACGCCGCGCTCATCGAGCGCGCGATATCATCGGCAAGTCCGACCACACGCGAGGTCTTTGTGCCGCGCGCGGGTTCAAGCTCGTAGAGCGTAATCACCGGCCCGGGCCGTACCGAGCTGATCTCACCCTTGACGCCAAAATCCTCGAGCACCGCTTCGAGCAGGCGGGCGTTCTGCTCCAATGCGTCCTCGCTCGCCACCGGCGGGCGCGCGCGTGGTACCACCAGGAGACCGAGCGGCGGGAGCTGGAAGGTGCCTTCGGGCGCGAGATCGAGCGTCGGCTGGCGCTCGGCTTCGGTCCGCTTCGTCGCCCTGGACCGACCGCGCGGCTGACGGGTGCGCGCCGGTGCCGGCTCGTCCCGCAGCAGCGCCGGACCGGGCGTACTCTCCGCCGCGGCGTTCCCCTCGCCGTAGAAGCGCGGCTCGCG
>VGEJ01000253.1 GCA_016869335.1 Alphaproteobacteria bacterium
CGAGCGCGTCAGGTTGTACATGACGCGCGCGTAGACCATCCAGCCGCTCACGCCGAGGACAAGGATGAGATTCAGCGCGCTGCCTCCCACCGTGGCAACGATCAGGATGGCGAGTAGGATCTCCGGAAACGCGAGGTGCGCATCGGCAAATCGCATGATCACCTGCTGCAGCCGGCCGCCCTTGTAGCCGGCGAGCATGCCGAGCACCGAGCCAAGCACCGCCGAAAGCAGCGCCGCCGACACGCCGACCATGATGGACAGACGCGAGCCGTAGATGAGGCGTGACAGCAGGTCACGGCCATAGTTGTCGGTGCCGAGCGGGTGCTTCCAGGCGCCCTGCTCCGCCCAGACCGGCGGCTGCAAGCGGGCGAGAAGATCCTGGCGGTAGGGATCATGCGGCGCAAGGAGCGGCGCAAAGATCGCCATCAGCACCGCGGCGAGCACGATGCCCGCGCCGAGCGCGATCTTCACGCGGCGCCCGAAGCGCTCCGACCCGGCCGGCTCCGTCAGGGCGCTCAATCGAGCCGCATCCGCGGGTCGAGCGCGGATTGCACCAGGTCAACGATCAGGTTCGCGATCACGATAGCGAGCGCCACGACGAAGATCGCCGCGATCACGATCGGGACGTCGCGCTGGAAGATGCTCTTCACCATCAGGCTGCCTACGCCCGGCCAGGCGAAGATCGTCTCGGTGATGATGGAGCCGCCCATTAGGCGCCCGATCTGCAGCCCCAGGAAACTCAGGACCGGATTGATGGCGTTCGGCAGCACGTGCCCCAGCACGACGACCGTCTCGCCGGCCCCCTTGGCGCGCGCAGTGGTGACATAGAGCTCGTTGATGGTTTCCAGCACCGCGGTACGCGTGATGAGGATAAAGTTCGGCAGCAGAAAGGTGGCCAGGGTCACCGCGGGAAGGACCAGGTGCTCCAAGCCGCCGGTGCCCGAGGTCGGTAGCCACCTGAGGTGAAGCGCGAAGAGCTGGATGAGGAGGATGCCTAGCCAAAAGCTCGGCATCGACTGCCCGGCCACCGCGAGGCCCGAGATCGCAAAATCGGCGAACCGATCCTTGCGCAGCGCCGCGACGATGCCGGCGGCGATGCCGAGCACGAATGCGAGCGTCAGCGCGGCGGCGACGAGCTGCATGGTCGCACCCAGGCGCTCCAGCACCACCGGCATCGCCGGCCCGCCGAACTGCAGCGACTCGCCGAAATCGCCGCGCAGCAGCTCGCTGAGGAACAGGCCGAATTGCACCAGCACCGGCTCATCCAGATGCAGCTTGGTCGTGAGCAGCTGGCGCTGCTCCTCGGTGGCGTTGATATCGAGGTAGATCTCGACCGGATCGCCGGTGACGCGCAGGACGACGAACGCGACCAACGCGACCAGCAGCAGCGTGATCGGGACGGTGCGAAGCCGGCGCAGGATGTGGCGGATCACCGGCGCCCCGCCGCGCTACACGACAAGGATCTCTTCGTTGTCGAAGGCGTCGGACAGCAGGACCGGCGCGCCTGCGGTGATGAGGTAGAGGTCTTCCATGTGATAGCCGGCCTTGCCGACCCAGCGCGCGCGCGTCTCCACGGTGGACACCATGCCGGGCTCGTACACCAGCTCCTCGTGCGGGCTGATGAGCGGGTGCTCGTGCACCGACAGGCCAATACCGTGGCCGTTGTGTGCATAGGGGAATGGAATGTCGTACTTCGCGTGCAGCTTGGTCGCGCGCGCGAAGAGCTCCTTGCCCGAGCGGCCCGGACGCAGCATGTCGGCAATACTGTGGTGGATCTCGCGCAGGCGCTTCCAGAGGTCGATTTCCTCCTGCGCGGGCTTCCCCATCTTCGCGGTGCGCCCCACGTTGGAGTAGTAGTCGGAGTAGTAGCCCCCGGAATCGGCCTTGAGCATGTCGCCCGACTTGATGCGGTAGTCAGTCGGGGCGGCGTGCGGATAGCCGGTGTTCGGGCCGGCGTTGATGTGGTTGAAGGCGATGGTGTGCGCGCCGGAGAGCAAGATGCCGTTCGCGAGGCGCCGCGACAGGCTGTGCTCGTCCTCGCCGATGGTCGCCGTGATGTAGGTGGCAAGCATCGCATTGGCGGTGCCGCGAAAGCCGCGCTGCATCTCGGCCACTTCACGCGGCGTCTTGTGCATGCGCACGCGGTTGAAGATTGGCTCGGCGGGCGCAAGGCGAAGCTGCGGCAGCCGCTGCATGAGGTGGCGCTCGTATTTCGCGCCGAGGTATTCGAGCTCCATCGCCACCTGCCCGCGCTCGAGGCCCAGTTCCTTCAGCACGTCAGCGAGCAGGTCCACAGGTGAGGTGACGAATTCCTTGAAGCCGCGTATCTCCTGAATCCAGGACTCCTGGCGGACATAGCCCTCCTCGACGCGGCAGAGCACGAAGATCGGCTCGCGCCCCTTCGCCCAGACGATGAAGGCGAGCCGGTCGCGGATCGACGTCTGAGTCGTGATCATTACGTCGCCGACGTAGCGCACGTTTTCAGGCGAGCCGGCGATCACGGCATCGTGCGGGCCGGATTCGATGGCGCGGCGCAATGCTGCGATGTTGCCGATGGCGTCGTTCGCGGTTTTCATAAAATGCTTACTTGGCCGCGAGCTCGGCGCGGTGTAGGCGCAGGAGCTTGTCGGAAGGCGGCGAGAAATTCTTCAGGCGCGTGCTGACGCCGTAGATGCTGGGCAGCCCGTAGAGGAAGACCGCCGGGACCTCGGCGTACATGATCTCCATCATGCGGTGGTACGCCTTTAGGCGCGCCGCCTCGTCCACGGTGGAGCGCGCCGCCACGAAGAGCTTCTCAAACTCTTCGTTCTTCCAGAACGAGCGTCCGCTCGCCTGAGTGAACCACACCGCCGCGAAATCCGCATCGCCGAGGCTGTACCACCCGACCAGGTGCATCGGGCCCATGTCCATCGCCTTCGCCATCTTTGAGAACACGCCCTGCTCGACCACGTTGACGCCGGCCTTCACGCCGACCTCCTGGAACATGCCCGAGATCGCGTTGCTGATTTCGACGTCCGAAAGATACTTGCCCGAGCGGGTCGTGATCGAGGTCGCGAAGCCGCCGGCAAGTCCCGCTTCCGCGAGCAGCGCCTTCGCCTGCTTCGGGTCGTAGCCGAACGCTTTCACGTTCGGGTTGTAGCCGAAGGTGTTGGAGGTGAGGATCTGTCCCTGGAGGAGCGTACCCTTGCCACGCAGCATCTGGTCCAGGATCAGCTTCTTGTTGACCGCGAGATTTAGCGCGCGGCGTACGCGCACGTCGTTGAACGGCGGCTTCCTCGTGTCGAAGGTGAGGATCAGGCCGACGGTCGACTCGACCGATTCGATCTTCACGCCCTTCGATTTCTCGAGTTGCGGCAAAAGGTCGATCGGCACCTCCTCGATGATCTGCGTCTCGCCGGCGATGAGGGAGGCGGCTCGCGTCGAGGCCTCCGGGATTTGGCGCAGGATGAGCTGCTTCACCTTGGGCGCGCCGCTCCAGTAATCCGGATTCGCGGCCAGCTCGTAGCGGTCGGCGGGCACCCAGCGTACGAACTTGAAGGGGCCCGTGCCCATCGGCGCCTTCACCATTCCGGCACGCCCTACGGCCGCCACGTAGTGCTTGGGCTCTATCGGGATATCCGAAAGGCCGTTGACGAGCGTCGGAAACGGCGCTTTGGTCTTGATCTCCACCGTAAGCGGATCGATCACCGTCGTGCTGGTGATCTGGCTGATGCGGCCCTTGGTGCCGTACACGGAGTTGGGCGCAAGGACGTAGTCGAGCGTGAATTTCACGTCCTCGGCGGTGAAGGGGCGTCCATCGTGGAATTTCACGCCCGGGCGCAGCTTGAAGCGCCAGGTGAGCGGGTCGATCGCTTTCCAGCTTTCGGCGAGTCCGGGCATCGTGTTGCCCGCGTCGTCGCGTAACACGAGAGGATCCATCGTCTGGACCGCGAGGTTCAGCGCGGCAAAGCTGCTGATGCCGGTGTCGAGACTGTCGGGCAACCCCTGCACTCCGACCGTAAGTGTCTGGGCGTGGGTGGCAAAAGCGCACAAGGCCACCGCAGCGGCCGTCGCTGCATGCCTCAGCACGCTCCAGGGACGATGCGTTGCTTGCGATCGGTTCATGGGACACCTCCGTCTCATTGCGGTGAATT
>VGEJ01000254.1 GCA_016869335.1 Alphaproteobacteria bacterium
ACCTATGTCGTCAACCGCAACATCAACTACACCAACGTCTGCTCTTACCGATGCCGGTTCTGCGCCTTCTCCAAGGGCAAGCTGAGCGAGAACCTGCGCGGGCGGCCCTACGTGGTCGATGCGGCCGAGATCGCGCGCCGCACCGCCGAGGCCTGGGCGCGTGGTGGCACCGAGGTGTGCATGCAGGGCGGCATCCACCCCGACTACACCGGCCGGACCTACCTCGACATCTGCCGTGCCGCGAAGGACGCGATGCCGGCGATCCACGTCCACGCGTTCTCGCCGCTCGAGGTTACGCACGGCGCGCGGTCGCTGGGTCTCAGCATTCCCGAGTTCCTTGCGGAGCTGCGGGCGGCCGGCCTCGGCACGCTCCCCGGCACGGCTGCCGAGGTGCTCGACGACGAAGTCCGCGCCGTGATCTGTCCGGACAAGATCACTACCGCCGAGTGGCTCGACGTCATGACGGCGGCGCACGCGCTCGGAATCCGCTCCACCGCCACGATCATGTTCGGTCACGTCGAGCGTCCGGTGCACTGGGCGCGCCATCTCCTGCGGATCAAGGCGCTGCAAGCGCGCACCGGAGGCTTCACCGAGTTTGTCCCGCTGCCGTTCGTGCACATGGAGGCGCCCCTCTATCTGAAGGGCGGCGCGCGGCGCGGCCCGACCTGGAGCGAGGCGCTCTTGATGCACGCGGTGGCGCGGCTCGTGCTCGATCCCGAGATCACGAACATCCAGACCTCGTGGGTCAAGATGGGGCCGGAAGGGGCGGCGGCGTGCCTGCAGGGCGGCGCCAACGACCTCGGCGGGACGCTGATGAACGAGAGCATCACGCGGGCAGCGGGCGCGCGCCACGGCCAAGAAATGCCGCCCGAGGCCATGGAGGATCTTATCCGCGGGCTCGGCCGCACCGCGCGCCAGCGCACGACGCTCTACACGGCCCCTGCCGCCGACCGGGTGCCGGCCTCGTTCGGCGCGGCGCCGCTCGAGCTGCCCGTGACGCTGCCAGCCAAGGCATTCGAGCGCGCCGCTTCGCGCGCCTGAGGAGCCGCTCTTGCGCTGTCCTCAGCGGCGACGCAGCCGGGCGGCGTAGAAGCCGTCGAGCCCGCCCTGCTCAGGCAGGTGACAGGGGAGCGTCCGCAGGTCGCCCGCGCCGTCGATCAGCTCGGCGTGTCCGCCCAGCTCGCTTGGCTGGACCGGCACCCGCGCGAAGCCGCCGCGCGCGAGGAAGGCCGCGACCCGTTGCGACCCCTCCTCGGGCTCGATCGAGCACACCGCGTAGACCAGGACGCCGCCTGGCGCGACCATCGCGGCCGCAGCCGCCAGCAGGCGATCCTGCACCGCGCACAGACGCGGCAGGGCCGCAGCGCGCTTGCGGCGCGCGACGTCGGGATGGCGGCGGATCGTGCCTGTCGCGCTGCACGGGGCATCGAGGAGCACCGCCTCAGCCGGCCGCTCCGGTTGCCACCGCGTGGCATCCGCGGCCACCAGCGTCGCGCCGAGCCCGATACGGGCGAAGTTCTCGCGCAGTCGCTCGAGCCGAGCCGGTGCGCGCTCGACCGCCGTCACCGCCGCGCCCGCCGCTGCGAGCTGCGCGCTCTTGCCGCCCGGCGCGGCGCAGAGATCGATCACCGAGCGGCCGGCGATGCCACCCGCCACGGCAGTCGCCAGCAGGTGGACGGGGAGCGCCGCAGCCGCATCCTGCACCCACCATGCGCCTTCGGCGAAGCCGGGAAGTGACGCGATGCGCCCGCCCGCCGCGCGCCTGAGCGTTCCCCATGGCAGGACCAGCGCCGCTAGCCGCTCGGCCCAGCGGCCCGGCTCGGCGCGAACTGAGAGATCGAGCGGCGCTTCGGTGAGGTGCGCCATGGCGATGGCGTGCGCGGTGGCCGGGCCGTAGGTCTCGGCCCAGCGTTGCCAGAGCCAGTCCGGGGTGTTGAGACGGGGCGCGTCCTGGGCGGCCACGATCGCCGCGCCTTCGCGTGCCAGTCGGCGCAGCACGGCGTTGACCAGGGCACCGAACCCCGGCGCGACCTCCCTTGCCAGATGCACCGCGAGGTCGACGGCGGCGTGTGCCGGCGTGCCGATGAACAGGAGCTGGGCCGCCCCGAGCCGGAGGATGCCGAGGGCGGCCGCGGCGCGCTCGGGCAAGGGCCGCTCCATCATCGCCTGGAGCGCGGCATCGATCTGGCCGAGGCGGCGCAGGACCGTCGCCGCGAGCAGATGCGCAAACGCGCGGTCGGCCTGGTCCAGCGCGGCGCTATGGGCGCGCAAGACCTCATCGAGCGCGCGGCCGCGCACCAGCACTTCGTCGAGCAGCCGCAATGCCGCCCACCGCGCCGCCGCGCCCTCACGATCGCTCATGGCGGTGCCGTTCCCGGGTTTGGCCGGCGCTGCGGCCGCCGGTCAGCTCAGCCCCAGGGACCGGAAGGGTTGGCGAGGCGGGCGCCCGCCAGTTGCCGCAACCGGCGAACGCGCTCGGTCACCGGGGGGTGGGTGGCGAACAGCGAGTCGACGGAGTGGGCGTGCAACGGATTGACGATGAACATGTGCGCGGTCGCCGGGTTGGCCTCGGCCTGGGGATTGTCGATGCGGCGCGCCGCGAGGGCGATGCGCTCGAGCGCCCCGGCGAGCCAGAGCGGCCGGCCCGAGATCTCGGCCCCGGTCCGATCCGCTTCGTACTCGCGCGCCCGGCTGATCGCCATCAGCACCAGCATGGCAGCGAGCGGCGCCAGCACCATGAGCGCGATGGCGCCGATGGCGCCGAGCGCATTGCGTCGGTCGCCACCCATGAACAGCGCGAGGTTGGCGAGCATGCCGATGGCGCCCGCGAGGGTGGCCGTGATCGTCATCGTCAAGGTGTCGCGATTCTTGATGTGGGCGAGCTCGTGCGCGAGGACGCCCGCGACCTCCTCGGCGCTCAGAGCCCGCAAGAGCCCGGTGGTGACTGCAACCGCGGCGTGCTCAGGATTGCGGCCCGTCGCGAAGGCGTTGGGTTGGTCCGACTCGACCAGATAGACGCGCGGCACGGGGATGCCGGCGCGCTCGGCGAGCTGAGCGACGATGCCGACGACCTCCAGTGCGCTCCGCTCATCCAGCGGGCGAGCGCGATAGAGGCACAGGACGAGCTTGTCCGAGTTCCAGTACGCGAACAGATTGGTAGCCAGCGCGGCGAGCAGCGCCGCGACCATCCCGCCCGCCCCGCCGAGCACGTAGCCGATGGCGAGGAAGAGCCCGGTGAGCCCAGCGAACAGGAGCGCCGTCCGGGTGTGATTCATGGCGCATATGTGGGCGTGGGCAAGGCGCGATCAAGCAGTTAGGATGGACCGATGACGGACAAGACCGAGAAGCCACTGGGCGCGCCGGCCGAGCCGCCCGCACCGGCGCTTCCTGCTTCCCCTGCGGCACTGCCGCCAACGGAGGTTGGCGGCCCGAAGGGTCCGGAGCCGACCCGGTACGGTGATTGGGAGCGCAAGGGCATCTGCGTCGACTTCTAGCCCCGCGCCGAGACCGCCGCCACCGCCAAGATGCGCTCCATGCACGCCGGCGTTGTGTGCGGAGGACTTGTGTTCGTGTTATATTCTTGTTTTGTTCATAGCGTCGCGCTAGCCTCCCTCCGTGTGGGCTTGGACGACCATTGCGGGGCGGCTTCTCGCCGTGCTCAGCTTGGTTGAGGCCGGCGTTCTGATTGCGGCGCGGCCCGTCAGCGCGACAGAAGTGCTGGCGGGCCCGATTGCGGCCGAGGTGGTCGAGGTGACGGATGGGGACACCGTGGTCGTCCGCGCCCGCATTTGGCTCGATCAAGAGGTGCTCGTCCGCGCCCGCTTGGCCACGGTTGATGCTCCCGAGCTCGACGGGCGGTGCGCCCGCGAGCGCGCGCTCGCGCGGCGCGCTCGCGCGTTGGTTGCGGCATTGGTCGCGGACGGAGCGGTCGAGCTCAGCGCGATCCGCTACGACAAGTACGGCGGCTGCGTGTTTGCCACCATCGCCACCAGCCAGGGTCAGGATGTTGCCACCGCGCTCGTCGCTGCCGGGCTCGCGCATCCTTATTCCGGCGGCCGGCGCCGGGACTGGTGCGGCGGCTAGGCCGAGGTGACCTATGCGGATGGCGCCCGGGCCAGCGCCTCA
>VGEJ01000255.1 GCA_016869335.1 Alphaproteobacteria bacterium
CGCCCAGCTCGCATCGCGCCGCCGCCAGCCACTCGGCCAACGGATCATCGGCAGGTGCACTCATACTCCCGACTATGGGAAGCCGGGCGCCGCCCTGTCAACGCGGGCGCTCAGGTGCTCGCCGCCACCCGTTGCGGCGCGGGCTCGGCCACCCATTTCGGCTGCTGCTCGGGCTGGCGGCGCTGGGCCGCCAGGCGCGCCCGCGCCGCCTCGAGGATCATGCGCAGGAGGTCGGCGTAGCGCAGCCCCTGGAATCCCGCCATGTGGTTGAGCTTGCCGTCCCAGCACCAGCCCGGATTGGGGTTGATCTCAAGGAGCTTGACCACGCCCGTCGCGTCGGTGCGGAAGTCGAACCGCGCGTAGTCGCGGCAATCCAGCCGCTCGAACAGCAGCATCGAGTGGTCGACGAGGCGCCGGCGCGTCTCTTCGTCGATCTCGGCCTCGCGGTAACGGATCTGGTTCCAATAGGGTGAGTCGGGTATCCACTTCGATTCGTAACCGAGGATGCGCGGCAGGCCGGGATCGAGCCGGCTGTAGTCGGCTTCGAGCACAGGCAGCGCCGTGTAGCCCTGGCCCGGGTTGCCGAGGATGCCTACGCTGAACTCGGGGCCGGTCAGGAACTCCTGCAGCAGGAGCGGCCGCCCCGGCAGCTGCTCGCGCAGCGCGGCAATGGCGTTGATCGCCTCCTCCGGCGTGTGCACCACCGACTGCGCGGTGATGCCAAGGCTCGAGTCGCCGTGGTTGGGCTTGATCAGCGCCGGAAAGACCGCCGGCAGCGTCGCCGCCTGGTCGTCGGGGTTGTAGTAGGTCTCGGCCGGCACCGGAATATCGAGCGCCGCGGCGATCGCCCGCACCAGGCTCTTGTCATAGCAGGCGCCGAGGCAGGCCGGTCCGGCGCCGGTGTAGGGGATCTCCAGCAGTTCCAGCATCGCCGGCACGTGGAGCTCGAGGAAGGCATTGTTGCGGTAGCCCTCGTCGCAGAGGTTGAACACCAAATGCGGCGGCTCGGCCCGCAGATCGGACAGCAGCGTCGCATGGTTGTCGAGGTAGCGGAAACGGAACTCGCCGAGCTCGCCGAGCGCGGCCTTCAACCGGCTGATGGTGTCGAAGTCCTCGGGATTGAACACGCCGTTGCGTTTGACCATGTCGGGCCGGTCGGGATCGCCGAGCACCACGGTAACGTCGGTCACCGGCCTCTCGCGGATAGCCACGATGACGCGCTTTTGCGGCGCTTGGGCGGTCAGGAACAGCCGCCGGGCCATCATGCCGAGGTCCTGGTTGCGCCCCGATTCCGCTTCCAAGACGCCGTGGAAGCGCACCCCGCGGAAGCCGACTTCGCTCAGCACACGCTGCATGTCCGCCTGGGTGTAGAGCCGCTCGGCATAGAACTGGTCGGCGATCACACCGCGCTCGGCGTGTACCACCACTTCGCGCGAGATCAGCCGCTGGCTGCCGTTGTCGAGCGAGCGCTCGCGGCACACGAAGTGGTCCTGGTCAATCCACTCCCAGGAGCGGCGCTCGAAGTGCTCGCGCATCCAGTCGCCGTCGGCGATGTCCATCACCAGCGTACCGACCGATTTCAGCGCGCGTTTGATCGATTGCAGCACCGCGACATCGTCCTCGTCGCGGTCGAAGTAGCCGAACGAGTTCCCCATCACCGCGACGCAATGATAGGTCGAGGGCTTGACCCGGAACTTCCGCGCGTCGCCCTCACGGAACACGACCGGGAGGCCCTGCTGGCGGGCGCGGGCGCGGGCGAGGCGGATGAGATAGCGCGAGCGGTCGATGCCGGTGACGTTGCGAAAGCCGCGGCGCGCCAGCTCGAGCGAATGGCGCCCCTGACCGCAGCATAGGTCGAGCAGATGGTCGTTGGGCTCGAGGCCCGCGGCCCGCACGAGCGTATCTACCTCACGCTGTGTGTTGGCATCGTTTTCGACGACGTCGCCGTCGGTCTTGAGGTAGAGCGAGCGGAACAGGGTCTGCCACCAGTCTGCCGGCAGGTGGCGTTCGAGGTCTGCAACCGGGCCGAGCGTTCGCACGCCCCCACCCGGCTTGAGCGATACGCCATTCCTGGTCTTGCGTGCCATGTCGCGATCCCTGACGGGGCCGGGAACGGACTGAAGACGCGGCGGTTGGTGCCAACGCCGCTCGCCGAGCAGGAACGGCTGGCTGGCCCCTTGCCACAAGGGCACCCAACGAACGCGGGTAGCCGCCCCGAGACCTCCAGGCGCCGCTTACGCGCTCGGCTGTGGGCGCCTGGCAGCCGAGGGCCACACCCCGACGATGCAGCACGGCCGCACATATAGGGATTCGGAGAGGCGATCAAGGGTTTGTTTCGACGATCGGGCGGCGCCGCGGGACGGGGTTGCAATCGCCGCCGCAAAGCCAGATTGTGGGGGTCGCCATGGGCCGTCTTGCCGCACCCGTTGTGAGCGCTGTTCTCGGCCCGACCAATACCGGCAAGACCCACCTCGCCGTCGAACGGATGCTTGGTCATGCCTCGGGCATGATCGGCTTTCCGCTCCGGCTGCTGGCGCGCGAGATCTATGACCGCGTGGTGGCGGCTCGCGGCCGCGGCCGGGTCGCGCTCATCACCGGTGAGGAACGGATCGTGCCGCCGGCTCCGGCGTACTTCGTCTGCACAGTCGAGGCGATGCCGCTCGAGCGCGGCGTCGAGTTCCTCGCGGTCGACGAGGTGCAGCTCGCGGCCGATGGCGAGCGCGGCCACGTGTTCACCGATCGCCTGTTGCGCGCCCGCGGCAGCGCCGAGACCATGTTCCTCGGCTCGCAGAGCGCGGAGCCGCTGATTCGCCGGCTGTTCCCCGAGATCACGGTGATCACGCGGCCGCGGTTCTCGCACCTGCGCTACGCCGGGCCGAGCAAACTCAGGCGCCTGCCGCGGCGCAGTGCGGTGGTTGCGTTCTCGCTGGCCGACGTCTACGCGCTGGCCGAGCTCGTCCGCCATCAGCGCGGCGGCACCGCGGTCGTCCTCGGCGCGCTCAGCCCGCGCACGCGCAACGCGCAGGTGGCGATGTTCGAGGCCGGCGAGGTGGACTACCTCGTCGCGACCGACGCCATCGGCATGGGGCTCAACCTCGATCTCGGCCACGTCGCGTTCGCGGCGCTGCACAAGTTCGATGGCCACGCCGTGCGCGGGCTGACCCCGGAGGAGTCGGCCCAGATCGCGGGCCGCGCCGGCCGGCACATGAGCGATGGGACGTTCGGCACCACGGCCGAGCTGGAAGCGCTGCCGGCCGATGTCGTGCAGCGCGTGGAGCAACATCGCTTCGAGGCGCTGCGCACGTTCCAGTACCGCAACAGCGAACTCGACTACCGCTCGATCGCCGCGCTCCAGCGCAGCCTGGAGGCACCGCCGCGCTACCGGGGCCTGGTGCGCTGCCGCGAAGCCGACGACCAGCGTGTGCTGAAGGCGCTCGTCCACGACCCGGAGATCGCGGCCCGTGCTACGGGCCGCGGTGCCGTCGCGCTGTTGTGGGATGTCTGCCGCATCCCCGACTACCGCAAGACCCTGGCCGAGGCGCATGCCCGGTTGCTGGGCCGGATCTTCCGCTATCTCATCGCGCCGGCCGGTCGGCTGCCGACCGACTGGGTGGCCGATCAGATGGCACGGCTCGACTGCGCCGATGGCGACATCGACACTCTGGCGGTGCGCACGGCGCACGTCCGTACCTGGACCTACATCTCGCACCGGCCGGGGTGGCTCGACGACCCGGAGCACTGGCAAGCGCGGGCGCGCGCCATCGAAGACCGCCTGTCCGATGCCTTGCACGAGCGGCTGCTGCAGCGCTTCGTCGATCGCCGCTTGTCCAGTCTCGCGCGGCGGCTGCGCGAGCGGTCGGAGCTGGTGGCCGGCGTCGCGCCCGACGGCGAGGTGCTGGTCGAAGGTATTGGCGCGGGCCGTCTCGAGGGCTTCCGCTTTCGTCCAAACCTGGGCCTGGCGAGCGGCGAGGGGCGCACGTTGCGCGCGGCGGCGCGGGGCGCGCTGCGGCACGAGGTGGTCCGCAGGGCGGCGGTGCTGGCGCAAGCGCCCGACGATGCCTTCAGCTGGGGCGCCGAGGGGCGACTTCGCTGGAACGGGGACGACGTGGCGCGCCTGC
>VGEJ01000256.1 GCA_016869335.1 Alphaproteobacteria bacterium
ATGCGCACTGCCCTCGCCGCCGCGGTCGCGGCCCGGCACACGCCTATCATCGCCGTGGGCGAGCCGGAGTTCCTGGGTCGCTTCGGCTTCGTCGCGGCTCAGGGCCTGGAGATGCCCGGACCGGTGGAGACGCGGCGGCTGCTGGTGCTGACCGGGCGCGGAGGAACGGTGGTCGCCGGTCCGGTTCGCCGTCCCGCCACCGCTAGCGCGCTTCGCGCCACCACGCTGCGGTCAACCCGCCGAGCAGCAGCAGGAGGACGACCGCGGCAGGCGTGAGCGGCAGTTGGTGCAGGCCGGTCACCCGGTAGGCGCCGCTGTCGCGCAGGCCAGCCCACCCCGTCCCCCCGGCCGGCCCCTCGCGCGACACCCGACGGAAGCGTGGGATGCCCTCGGATTCGAGCCACCGCAGAGTCCCGCCGCTCGCGGCAACGAGCGCCGCCAGGGGCGCCGCGCTCGCCCGCACGTCGGCCAGCTCGCGGCTGTTCAGCGCGCCCGCCGCGGCCACCGCCTCGAGCTCGCCATCGCTGAAGCGATAGATACCCGCCTCCTCGGCGAGGAAGCCGGCGCGGGCTCGGCCGCCTCCCTCGTCGACTGCGTCGAGCACGCTCCGCCGGCCCGAAGGCGCCGTTACCGTGATGCGCCGCTCGCCCGGCGTGACGCTTCGGCGCACGACCTCGACGCGACCGCCCGCCGCGCTCGCTCGCAGGTCGTTCTCCTCGAGATCGGGCTCCTTCATCAGCCAGTGGGCGATGCGACGCAGAAGCTCGGCTTGCGGCCCGCCGCCCTCGTAACCGCGCGCCCACAGCCAGCCATGGTCGGACAGGATCTGTGCCACCCGGCCCTCGCCGATGCGGGCGAGCACGAGAAGCGGTCGCTCGGCCGGACCCGCCAACAGGGTCGTGCCCTCGCGCGCTTCGGTTTCCACCAGTCTGAACCAGCGGCCCCAGGACGGCTTGCCTTCGGCCCGGCCGGCGCCCGGCAGATCGGCGGTCACCGGGTGGCGCCGTCCCGCGTCGGTCAAGCTCGGACGAAAGGGCTGAAGCAGCACGCCGCCGCTCGGGGCCGCCGGCAGGATCGCGCCCAGCGGGGTCCAGAACAAGCTGGCGTTGGAACCGAAGGCGGGCCCCGCCGCCTCGAGCACGGCTCCGCCCCGGAGCACGTAGTCGGCGATGTTCTGCAGGTACGCGGTGGGTAGGAGCCAGCGCCGCTGATAGCGGTCGAAGATGATCAGGTCGAACTCCGAGAGCTTGACCTCGAACAGCTCGCGGACGGGGAAGGCTATGAGCGACAGGTCGCCGACCGGGGTGCCATCCTGCTTCTCGGGCGGGCGCAGGATCGTGAAATGGACGAGATCGACCGAGGGATCGGCCTTGAGCAGCGCGCGCCACGTGCGTTCGCCCGGATGCGGTTCCCCCGATACCAGGAGGACGCGCAACCGGTCACGGATGCCGTTGACTTCAACCAGCGCCCGGTTGTTGCGCTCGGTCAACTCGCCGTCCGCCGGCTCGGCGACGATTTCGAGGATCGTCTGGCCGCCGTGCGCGATGACGAACGGCACGGTCTCGGCCGCCCCGGGCTGCACCTGCACCACCGCCACCACGGAGCCATCCTGGTGCACGGCAACCGTGATCGGGCCGCGCGCCGCCTCATCGTCGACGCGGATGGTGAAGGTCTGGGTCGTGCCGACCATACCGTAGCGCGGCGCCTGCTCGACCGTGAGCCTGCGGTCGCGCTCGTCCGCCGCGCCAGTCAGGAGCACGTGAAGAGGTGCGGCGAAGGGGGGCTCGGCGGGCGCGTCGTGAACCTGTCCATCGGTGATGGCGATGACCCCGGCCAGCCGCTTCCCGGGCACGTCGCCAACGGCCTCGGCGAGGGCCGAGAACAAGCGGGTGCCTTCCGGTATGACCTCCGCCGCCGCGGAATCGCCGACCGCAACGACCCGTACGTCGAGATCGGTCAAGGCCGCCACCCGCTCCTGCACCGCGGCGAGGGCCGCTTCGGTCGCGGCGCCGCGGCGGGCCACGGCCTGACTCTCGGTACGATCGACGAGGATCACGGCGACGTCCCGCAGCGGCTCCCGTTCCTCGGTGAGGAGCACGGGATTGGCGAGCGTGAGGAGCCCGACGACAAGCGCGATCCCGCGCCACAGGGTGCCGCGCGCCCGGTGGAACGAGCCGAGGCTCAGCACGACGGCCGCCAGCGTCGCGAGCGCGGCGATGGCCAGCCATGGCACCAGCGGGTCCAGCGTGATGGCGGTGCCGCTCACTGCCCCAAGCGCTCGAGAATCGCCGGCACGTGGACCTGATCGGCCTTATAGTTGCCGCTCAGCGCGTACATTACGAGGTTCGTGCCGAAGCGGAAGGCAAGGACGCGCTGACGCTCGCCACCGGGAACCAGCGCCGCGACAGGCTGCCCGAACTCATCGACCGCCCACGCCGCGGCCCAATCGTGGCTGCCGATCACGAGCGCGGAGACACCATCGTTCTCGCTCGTCGGATCGCGCTCGATCCACAGCGTGCCGCCGTCCCACCGGCCGGGGAAGTCGCGCAGGAGATAGAAGGTCTTGGTCAGGACGTGGTCGGGCGGAATCGGCATGAGCGGCGGGATATCGAGGCGCGCCAGCAGCGCGCGGAGCCGTTCGGTGCCCGGCCCGATGAGTTCGGCGCCGGCGCTGTCCGTGATGGCGCCGATCTCGCCCTGGTCACGGGTGTCGAACAGGATGGTACCGCCGTCGCGCATGTAGGCGTCCACCCGTGCCAGCGCGGCATCGCTCAGATCGGGCTGCGCCGCGCTGAGCGGCCAGTAGAGCAGGGGGAAGAACACCAGCTCGTCACGCTTGGGATCCACGCCCATGGGCGGCGCGGCCTCCACGGCGGTGCGCTCGGCGAGCCACTGCGTCAGACCGCGCAGGCCGGCCTCGCTCATGGTATCGACTTCGGCATCGCCGGTGACAACGTAGGCGAGGTGAGTCTCGCGCGTCGCCTCGATCGCGAACCGGTCCTCGGCCTCGCCCGCCCACGCTGGCGTCAACGCGCCCGGCACAAGGGCGGCCGCGCAGATGGCAAGGAGCGCGGCGCGCGCGCGGACCGCCCAGCCGTAGCCGCGGAGACGGAGGCTCAGCGCCAGATCGAGGGTCGTCAATAGCAGCGCCGCGGTGAGCAGCCAGCCGCTCAGATCCACCTCGGCCGCCCCGTCGAAGGTCCGCCACTCAACGTCCCGGGGCAGGTCCACCACGGGCTGCAATGCCGCCATCCCGCGCGTCAGGTTCACCGCCCGACGCGCTTCTGCCGTGCCGTAGTAGCCGGGCGGCAGATCGGGCCCGACGCCGACCTCGGCAAGGCGCTCCGGCGTGGCCGCGCGGGTCGCGGGCAGCGGCGGGCCAAGGCGGCCGAAGCCATCCAACACCGCGAACGGCGGCAGCGCCGCCTGAGCGTCCAGGGTAGCGACGCCGGCGCTCAACTCCACCAGCCGGCGGAGCATCTCGACGAACACCCCCGAGAGAGGCAGCGTGGACCACTCCGCGTTGGCCGAGACATGGACGAGCACGATCCAGCCCTTGCCGAGCCGGGCCGCGGTCACCAAGGGCGTGCCGTCGGCGAGCTGCGCCCAGGTCTTCGCCCCGAGGTCGGGCGAGGGCTCGGCCAGAACCTGACGCCGAACCACGACATCCTCCGGCACGCGCAGGCCGGCGAACGGGCTCGTCTCGGGAAACGCGGCGAGGTGTGCCGGCTGCTCCCACGACAGCGCGCCGCCCATCGCTCGGCCGCCGCTGCGCAGCGCTACCGGAACCAAGTCGTCGACCTGCTCGGCCATGTGTTCGCCGGCAAAGCGGATGAGAACGCCGCCGTCGTCAATCCACTCGGCGAGGGACGCGCGCTCCGGCCCCACGATCTGGCCGACGTCGGCGAGCGCAATGACCGACATCCGGGGCGAGATCAGCTCCGCGAGGCGTCCCACGGTCACCGCACCGGCGGGCTCGAGCGCGCGCTCGAGGTAGAAGGCGTCGGATAGGAAGGGCTGCGCGCGGTCGATCGCCTGACCCGATGCCACGCCGACCGGGCGGCGACGCCA
>VGEJ01000257.1 GCA_016869335.1 Alphaproteobacteria bacterium
TGCGCGGATAGACGTTGAAGCCGCCGACCAGGATGAGGTCCTTGATGCGGTCGATGATGTAGGTATAGCCGTCCCGGTCCATGTGGCCGACGTCGCCCGTGCGCAGCCGCCCGCCGCGGAAGCTCTCGGCGGTCGCTTCCGCACTGCGCCAGTAGCCGGCCATGACCTGCGGTCCCTCGACGCAGATCTCGCCGTCCTCGCCGAGCGGCAGGACGCGGCTCGGATCGTCGCGATCGGTGATGACGATGCGCGTGCCGGGCAGCGGCAGGCCGATGGAGCCGAGCTTGGTCGCGCCCTCCAGGGGGTTGGCGCTGACCACCGGCGAGGCCTCGGTGAGGCCGTAACCCTCGACCAGCTTGCAGCCGGTAAGCTGCTCGAAACGCTGCTTGACCTCCTGCGGCAGCGGCGCTCCGCCCGAGAGGCAGGCCTTCAGCGAGCGCAGGTCGTACTGGGCGAGGTTCGGGTGGCGATTGATCGCCGCGAACATGGTCGGTACGCCGGGCATGATCGTCGGCTTCTTCGCCGCGATGTCCTTGAGCGCAGCCTCGAGGTCGAAGCGCGGGTGGATGATGATCTCGGCGCCCGCGTAGAGGCCCTGGTTCATCACCACGGTCATGGCGAACACGTGGAAGAACGGCAGCACTCCGAGGATGCGCTCCCTGCCTGGCTCCATGTTGGTGAACCAGCGGCAGGTCTGGATCGTGTTCACGTAGAGGTTGGCGTGGGTCAGCATCGCCCCCTTGGACACGCCGGTGGTGCCGCCGGTGTACTGCAGCACGGCGACGTCCTGGTGCGGGTCGATCGACGGCGGGGCATAGGCGCCGTCGTTGTGCATCAACTCGCGGAAGGAGAGGTGCGCGCTGTCGTTGGGGACGCTGACGAGATCGCGGCGCTTGGCGATCGGGTAGAGCAGGCTCTTGGGGAAGGGGAGCACCTCGCTCAGCGACCCGACCACCAGCGTCTTCAGGCGGCTCTTGCGCAGAATCGCCGCCATCTTCGGATAGAGCAGCTTGAGGTCGAGCGTGACCATGACGTCGGTCTGCGAGTCCTCGACCTGCTGGAGAAGCTCGGGCTCGGAATAGAGCGGGCTGTAGTTCACCACCGTCCCGCCGGCCTTGAGAATGCCGTAGTAGGCGACGATGAACTGCGGGCAGTTGGGCAGGAACAGCCCGACCTTGATCCCCTTGCCCACGCCGAGTTTCTGGAACCCGGTCGCCGCCCGCTCGGCCATGTCGGCGATCTGGCCGAAGGTGAAGCGCCGGCCGAGGAAGTCGCAGCAAGAGCTATCGGGAAAGCGGTGGCGCGCGTCGTCGAGGAGGGCCTGGAGCGGCTTGACCGGCAGCTCGGCGTTCCAATCCACCCCGCGCGGGTAGCTGTGCAGCCACGGTAGCTCGCTCATCGCGCCCTCGCTTGCTGGCCGCCGTCGATCGTATGCCGAACTGACCGCCGTGGCCAGTCGGCGCCGTGTCGCCCGTCAGGCGACGAACAGGTCCGGGATGAGATCGCCACCCGGCGCCGCGCGATAGGGCGCGAAATCGGTCACCCCAGCCCCGCGCAGCACATCTTCGTCGAGGTGGAAGTGCCCGCTGTGGCTCCGCGCGTCGCGACACAGGATGACGTGGGCGGCATCGGCAACGATCCCCGGCCGGCGGCAGTTCTCCGGCCTGATCGGGAACGGCAGGAGCCGCAACGCGGCGGTGTCGATGACGGTGCGCGGCCACAGCGCGTTCACCGCGACGCCCGCGCCTCGAAACTCCTCAGCCAGGCCGAGCACGCACTCGCTCATGCCGTACTTCGCCATGGTGTAGGCGAGGTGCGCGCCGAACCACTCGCCTTTCATCGTGAGCGGCGGCGAGATCGTCAGAATATGCGGATTCGCTGCATGGCGGAGGTGCGGCAGGCAGGCCTGCGAGCACGCGAAGGTGCCGCGGACGTTCACCGCGAACATCAGATCGAAACGCTTCATCGGCGTAGCGAGCGTCCCGGTCAGGCTGATGGCACTGGCGTTGTTCACAAGAATGTCGATGCCGCCGAAGCGCGCCACCGCAGCGGAGACGGCGGCGGCGATCTGGCCCTCGTCGCGGATGTCGGTCGCCACCGGGAGCGCGCGGCCGCCGGCGGCCTCGATCGCGGCGGCGGCGGTGTGGATGGTGCCGGGGAGCGTGGGATGTGGCTTCTCGGTCTTGGCCAGAATGACGATGTTCGCGCCATCGCGCGCGGCGCGCAGCGCGATCGCCAGCCCGATGCCCCGGGAGGCGCCGGTGATGACCAGCGTCTTGCCGGCAAGTGTTGCCATCACGCGCCGCGAAAAACCGGCTCGCGCTTGGCCAGGAACGCGGCAACCGCCTCCTCGAAGTCGGCGGTGGTGGCGCAGTCGGCGAAGCGCTCGGCCTCGGCCGCCAGGTGCGATTCGAGGTCCGTGCCCATTGAGCGGTCGAGTAGCGCACGGGTGTTGGCGAAGGCGCGCGCCGGGCCGCGTGCGAGCCGCTCCGCCCAGTCGGCGGTCGCCGCCTCGAGGTCGTCGTCCGCGACCACGCGGTTAATGATGCCGAGTTCGAGCGCCCGGGCGGCGGAGATGCGCTCGGCGAAGAAGTCGAGTTCGGTCGCCCGCTTCAGGCCGATGTGGCGCGGCAGGAAGAACGTGCTGCCGCCGTCCGGGCTCAAGGCCATGCGGCTGTAGGCGAGCGTGAAATAGGCGCTCTCCGCGGCGATCACCAGATCGCACGCGAGCGCCAGGCTGAAGCCGAAGCCGGCGGCCGCTCCGCGCACGCTGGCGAGCACCGGCGCTGGGCTCTGGCGGAGGAGCACGATGATCGGGTGTACCGCCTCGACGACGGCGCGAAAGCGGGCGCGGCGCTCTTCTCCCTTGACGCCCAAGGCCGGGGCGAACATTCGCACATCGCCGCCGGAGCAGAACGCGGTGCTGGCGCCCCCTATCACCACGCAGCGCGTGGCCGAGTCGGCCGCGGCCCGCCGCAGCGCCGCGATCAGCCCCTCCGCCATGGCGAGATCGAGCGCGTTCAGCACCTCGGGACGGTCGAGCGTGAGACGCACGACGGCGCCCTCGCGGCTCTCGATCACCGCGCTCACGATGCGGCCTCGCCCGCGTGCCAGCGCCACACTCCGGCGGTGTCGGTGGCGCGGACCGCCGCTGCGGTGGCGGCCAGGCGATTGAGGTGGCTGAGCGTCTCGCCTACCGCGAAGTACCAATCGGCCGGTTCTTGCAGTTTGCGCCCGAACAGGGCCGGGACGAGATCGACGGCCGTGCGCGGCGCGGTCAGCGCCGCCAGCAGAAAGCGGAGCCGGTCGTCGTGGTGCGCGCGCAGCTGGTCGAGCCGGGTGTGCAGCCCACGGTAGGGCAAGAGATGCGAGGGCAGCACCAGCGTGTCCTGCGGGAGTGGCCGGAACACCGCCAAGGAGTCGAGGTATTCGCCGAGCGGATCACCGTCGGGCTCGTTGGCGTAGACCCCGATGTGCGGCGTGATCGTGGCTAGCACCTGATCGCCGCCGATCAGCACCCCGTGTGCGCCACAGTAGAGGCACGCGTGTTCCGGGGCGTGACCGCGACCGACGATGACGCGCCAAAGCTGGTCGCCGATCGCGATGTCCTCGCCGTCCTGGATGCGGCGATAGCTGCGTGGCGGTTCGTGAACGCCGCGCCGGTACTGGGAGTAGCCGGCGGCTCGGAACGCCGCCAGCATGTCGGGCGTGAAGCCGAGGCGGTGGTAGAATGCCAGCACCTCGTCCGGCACGGAGTTGGCGGCGTCGAGCGTGAGCGTGCGCGCCATCAGCCATTCCGTGCGCGGCATCCACAGCCGCACGCCGAACCGCTCGGCCAGCCAGCCGGCCAGGCCGCAGTGATCGGGGTGAAAATGGGTGACGATCAGCCGGGTGATGTGCTGCCCGGCAAGCGGACCGGCGAGAATCTCCTCCCATACCGCCTGGCTGGTGCGGCTGCGGATGCCGGTGTCGACCAGCGTCAGGCCGTCGCCATCGGCAAGCAGCCAGACATTGATGTGGTCGAGGCGGGCGAAGGGGAGGGGCAACCGCAGCCACTGGACGCCGGGC
>VGEJ01000258.1 GCA_016869335.1 Alphaproteobacteria bacterium
GCGGCCGGCGCCTACCGCGCGACCTGGCCCGCCGTTCCGGCCGCCGGCGGGCCCGCGGTCACGCTGCGGCTCTACGGGGTCGATGCGCGCCGCGGCTTCTACAGCTCGTCATCAGCCGAGAAAGCCGCGCTGCTTCGTCCAGCTAACGGGCGCGGACTCGGAACTCCGCGCCCGCTCGCAGGTCACCGCCCTCTTCACCAGCTCGGCGAGGCTTCCAGCCTTCATCTTCTCCATCACCCGCGCGCGATGCGCCTCAACGGTTTTCAGGCTGATGCCGAGTGCCTTAGCGATCATCTTGTTTGAGTTGCCCGAGGCGACCAGATCCATCACCCGCCGCTGGCGCAACGTCAGCATGGCATAGCGGGCAACAATGGCCTCTTGTTGCACCCGCTGAGCGCGCCGCTCGGTATCGCTGGCGACACAGCGCTGGATGTGATCGAGCAGCACCTGGTTATTGAACGGCTTCTCGATGAAATCGATCGCGCCGGCCTTCAACGCGCGGACCGCCGTGGGCACATCGGCGTAGCCGGTCACGAAGATCACCGGAATGTCGATCCCGCGCGCCAGCAGGCTTTCCTGGAGCTCGATGCCGCTGACCCCCGGCAAGCGTACATCGAGTACCAGGCAACCCGGAGCATCGTCGCGGTAGTCATCGACGAACTTGAGCGCCGATGCGTACGCGCGGACGCGCAGGCCGACCGACTCGACGAGCCAGCGCAGCGATTCGCGCACAGCCTCGTCATCATCGACCATGAAAACAGTTGGCTCGCTCGACACCAGTGTCTCCGCGTGCACGGCGACTGCCCTTTACCACTTCCGTGCGGACACCACTTAACCGCCGCACGACATGTTAGGGGGATCACAGCTTCGTGATCACGACCTGGCCCCTCAACCGCCTCGGTTGAGGCGATGACGGCCGCATGCTACGCGTGAACTGTCCCGGTTGCCAAGAGACCGCGACCGTGGCAGGGGCGCTTTCTCGCGGGGAGGGCACCACCGTGGTTCGACTGCGCGCGCTCGCGGCCGTCGCCGCACCGACCGCAATCGCCCTGGGTGCGCTCTGTTGGTTCGCCGACTTGGCGGTGGACGCCGCAGTGCTCGCGGTCGGACTGGTCACCCTGGCGCACGCCGCTCTGCTGTGGCGCTACGAGAGGTCATTGGCACGCACCCTCGATCACGCGCTGACCGTCAGCGGCGACGTAACCATGTCACGCCCCGCCGTTGGTGGCCTGAGCGGCGCGTATGCGGCCGCGTGCGCCCGCCTCGAAGGCCGCTGGAAGGCTGATCTCGCCAGCGCCGCCGCAGCGGCTGGAACCGGTCTCGAGCGCGTGCTCGATGGCGTGCCCGAACCGCTCGTCGTGATCGATCGCCGCCGCCGCGTGCTGCGCGCCAACCGCGCCGCCGAGCGCCTGCTGGGTGGCGACCTCGTCGGCCGCGACATCGCCGGTTCCCTGCGCCATCCGGCGGTGCTTGACGCGCTCGACCGGATCCTTGGAGGCGTCCAGCACCAGGAAGTCGAGTTCTCCTGGCCCGGCGCTGTGGAGCGCTCGTTCGCCGGGCATGTCGCCGGACTCGGCGGCGCGCCCGCCGAAACCGCTCCGGCCGCGGTCATCGCGCTCTACGACCTGACCGCGGTGAAGCGGCTCGAGCGCCTGCGTGCGGACTTCGTCGCCAATGCCAGCCACGAGCTGCGCACGCCGCTGGCGACGCTGCTCGGCTTCATCGAGACCCTGCAGGGTCCGGCCCGCGAGGACCGCGAGGCGGCTGAGCGCTTCCTGCCCGTGATGCGCCAGCAGGCCGAGCGCATGGCGCGACTGGTCTCGGATCTTCTGTCCCTGAGCCGAATCGAGCTCGACGAACACACCCTGCCGAGCGGCCGGGCGGACCTGCGCCAGATCATTCAGACCGTGCTCGATGCCCTGGAGCGGCAGGCAAAAGAGAACGACATGACTTTTGCCGTGGAGTTGGACCCGGGCGTGACGATGCTGGCGGGCGACCCCGACCAATTGTTACAGGTGCTTCAGAACCTGATCGACAACGCGCTCAAGTATGGCCGCCGCGGCACCACCGTCCGCA
This sequence comes from Alphaproteobacteria bacterium, assembly GCA_016869335.1. Lineage (GTDB taxonomy): Bacteria > Pseudomonadota > Alphaproteobacteria > VGEJ01 > VGEJ01 > VGEJ01. Next base: position 2,077 of record VGEJ01000258.1, read on the forward strand.
TCCGCGGCCGGCAGGCGGCGGCACCCGGGGCGGGCCAACCCATCATCGAGATCGCGGTGAGCGATGAAGGCGGGGGGATCGCGCCCGAGCATATTCCCCGGCTGACCGAGCGCTTCTATCGGGTCGATACGGCGCGCTCGCGCGCTCTGGGCGGGACCGGGCTCGGCTTGGCCATCGTCAAGCACATCGTGAACCGGCACCGCGGCACGTTGTCGATCTCCAGCGAACTCGGCCGGGGCAGCACCTTCACCGTGGCCCTGCCGGTGCCGGGACCGATGGAAAACGGCTGAGCGCGGACGCGGCGCGGGGGTGTGGTACGCTCCGCTCTGCCGGCATTGGCAAAGAGGACCATGGAACCCAGCCGCCACACCGTCCGTTCGTTCGACGAGGAGCTCACCCACCTCTCCAACCTGATCATCGAGATGGGCGGTCATGCCGAGTCGCAACTGGCGCGTGCGATCAGCGCGTTCACCAGCCGCGATGGCGCGCTCGCGGCCGAGGTCGTGGCGGATGACAGCCGCGTCGACCACTACGAGGAGGAGATCGACAGCGCCGCGATCCGCGTGCTCGCTCTGCGCCAGCCCATGGCCCACGATCTCCGCCAGGTGGTCACCGCGCTCAAGATCTCCAACATCCTCGAGCGCATCGCCGACTATGCCAGCAACGTCGCCAAGCGCTCGATTGCGCTGAGCCAGCTGCCGCCCGTGCGGCCCGCACACGGCATCCCTCACATGGGGCGCCTGGCGCAGCAGATGATCAAGGACGTGCTCGACGCCTACGTGCGCGGCGATGCCGAGAAGGCGCTGTGGGTATGGCAGCACGACGTCGAGATCGACGCCATCTACGAGAGCCTGTTCCGCGAGCTCCTGACCCACATGATGGAGGATCGGCGGACGATCACGGCATGCACCCATCTCCTGTTCATCGCCAAGAACATCGAACGCATCGGCGATCATGCGACCAACGTGGCGGAATTGGTCGTCTATCAAGTCCGCGGCGAACGGATCACGGCGAGCCGCCCGAAGACCGATCGCACCAGTTTCGCCGTTGTTCCCGCGCCCGAGGCGGTACCACCGAGAGGCCATGAAGCCCCTGATCCTGATCGTTGACGACGAGGCCGCCCTCGTCGCGATGCTGCGGTACAACTTCGAGAAAGAGGGGTATCGCGTCGCCGAGGCCGGCGATGGCGAGCAGGCCCTTCTGATGCTCGCCGAGGATCCGCCCGACCTCGTCATCCTCGACTGGATGTTGCCCCGCGTGTCTGGGCTTGAGGTGTGCCGCCAGGTCAAACGGGGCGAACGCACGCGCGACCTGCCGATCATCATGCTGACGGCACGAGGCGAGGAGTCGGACAAGATCCGGGGCCTCGACACCGGCGCCGACGACTACGTGTCGAAGCCGTTCTCGGTCGCGCTTCTGCTGGCGCGCGTCAGGGCACTGCTGCGGCGCGCGCGACCCGCGCTCGGCGCCGACGTGCTGCGGCGTGGCGACGTCGAGGTCGACCTGGCCGCCCACCGCGTCAAGCGCAGCGGTCGCGAGACCCGCCTCGGCCCGACGGAGTATCGATTGCTCTGCTATTTCATGGCGCATCCCGGCCGGGTGTTCTCGCGCGAGCAGTTGCTGGATGCGGTGTGGGGTCATGACGCGTATCTCGAGCCGCGCACGGTCGATGTCCACATCCGCCGGCTGCGCAAGGCGCTGAACCTCCCCGAGGCCGGGGACATCATCCGCACCGTCCGCTCGGCCGGCTACTCGCTTGCCGTCGAGTGAGGGCGCGCGCGGCTAGGCCGCGCCGGTCCGCGCCGCGCCATTGCCAGCGCCGCTCGCCTCCTGTAGCGTCCGCGCAAGGCCAGCAATGGGCGGACAGGGGAGGACGTGTGATCTCGATACCGTGTGCCTCCGTATGGCGACCAGTGGGCACGCCGCGGCGGCGCCCGCGCACGTTGCGCCAGACAGCGCCCGGCATCGCCTGACCCGAACGGGCGCCGTG
>VGEJ01000259.1 GCA_016869335.1 Alphaproteobacteria bacterium
GTGTGGCGGCGCTCGGCGCGGCGGGCGCGGCGGCGCTCGCGGCGTTGGCCGACTTGGACGCCGAGCGCGAGCAGGCTTGGCGTCACCACCAGCGTGAGCAGTGTCGCGAAGCTCAGCCCGAAGACCACGGCCGTCGCCAGTTGCACCCACCACTGGGTCGAGGGGCCGCCGACGCTCACCTCGCGCGCAACGAAATCGATGTTGAGCTGGAGCATCATCGGCAACAGCCCGAACGCCGCGGTCACCGCCGTCAGGAGGACCGGGCGAATACGCTGGGCACCGGTGCGGATGACGGCCTCCATCGGGTCCATGCCGGAGCGACGGAGCACATTGAAGGTGTCGATCAGCACGATGTTGTTGTTCACGACCACGCCGGCGAGCGTGATGAAGCCGATGCCGGTCATGACGATGCCGAAGGGCTGGTTCATCACGATCAGCCCGAGGAAGGCGCCGATCGTCGACATCATCACCGCCGAGAGAATCAGCAGCGTCTGATAGAAACTGTTGAATTGGGTGACGATGATGATGGCGATGAGGAACAAGGCGACGGCGAAGGCCTTGGTGAGGAAGTCGGCCGCCTTCCGTTGCTCCTCGTCCTCGCCCTTGAACGCGATGTCGATCCGGGGATCGATGTCGGCGGTCTTGAGCCAGGCCGAGATTTCCTCCACCTTGGCCGCCGGCAGGACACCCTCCACGACGTTGGCCTGAACCACCAGCTTGCGCTGACCGTCGGCGCGCTCGATCGTGCCCACGCGCGGCCTCGCCTCACGGCTCACGAAATTGCCGATGGGAACAAGGCCCTCGCGCGTCGGCACCCGGAGCTGACCGAGCTGGTCGAGGTTGCGGGCATCGAGCGGGTAGCGGACGCGGATCTCGACCTCGTCGTCGGAGTCGTCGGGCCGGTACTCGCCGACCTGGATGCCGGCGGTCACGAGCTGGACGACGTTGCCGACCGAGACGATGTCGGCGCCGAAGCGGCCGGCCTGGGCGCGGTCGACCTTGAGTTCCCAGTCGATGCCGGGCATGGGCCGGCTGTCCTCGACGTCGACCAGGCCCGCCATGGTCTCGAGGTGGGAGCGGATCGTCGCTGCGGCGGCCGGCAGCAGGTCCGGCAGGCGCGATGTCAGTTGGAGCTGGATCGGCTTGCCCGTGGGCGGGCCCGCTTCGGGCTCGCGCACCTCGACGAGGATGCCGGCCAGGTCGGCGGTTCGCTCGCGCATGTCGGCGATGACCGTCGCGGCAGGGCGGCGCTCCTGCCAGTCCTTGAACTCGAGCGTGATGGTGCCGATGACGTCCTCGCCCTGCTCTTGTCCTTCGGCGGCGCGGCCCACGCGGGTGTAGACGGTCGCGAAGTCCGTGAGGTCGAGGATCCGCTCCTCGACCTCGCGCAGCAACGCGTCCTTCTCGTCGATCGAAAGGTTGCCGCGGGCGTGCACGAGGACAATGGCGCTTTCGGGCTCGACGTTCGGGAAGAACTCGACGCCCGCATTGTTCTCGCCGTAATAGAAGAAGACGGCGACCAGAGAGGCGATCGAGGCGGCGAGCACGAGGACCGGCCGGCGCACCACCGCCTGCATCACTCGGATATAGACCCCCGTTCCGCCCCGCACGAGGCGGAGGTCGCCGCGCTCTATGGCGGCCAGCGAGCGCAGGTCGGCCGGGTCGACCGCGCCCGGTCGACCGAAGAGGGCGCCGAGGGAAGGAACGAACACCAGCGCCATCAGCAGCGAGGCGGCCAGCGTCATGATCAGGGTGATCGGCAGGAACAGCATGAACTCGCCGACCACGCCCGGCCAGAACAGCAGTGGCAGGAACGCCGCGATGGTCGTCAGCGTCGAGGTGATGACCGGCCAACCCATCCGCTTGGCCGCCTCGGCGTAGGCATCGCGCCGCGCCATGCCCTCGGCCATGCGGCGGTCGGCGAACTCGACCACGATCACGGCGCCGTCCACCAGCATCCCAACCGCGAGGATCAGACTGAACAGCACCACGATGTTCATGGTGAAGCCGAAGGCATAGAGATAGAGGATGCCGAGCAGGAATGAGCCCGGGATGGAGACGCCCACGATCAGGCCGCTGCGCAGTCCGAGGGCTGCGACGACGATGATCATCACCAGCAGGACCGCCGCGATGATGCTGTTTTGTAGATCGCGCAGCATGTTGCGGATGTCGGACGAGCGGTCCTGGCTGTAGCTGACGGCAACGCCGGGCGGCCACAGCTGCCGATCCTCGGCAACCGCCCGCTGCACGTCGGCGATCGTCTCGATGATGTTCTCGCCCGGCCGCTTGCGGATCTCGATCGCCACTGAAGGAGCCCCGCCGATGCGGGCGTAGCTGTCAGCGTCCTTGAACGTGCGGCGGATGTCGCTCACGTCGGCGAGCGTCACGACGCCGTCGCCCGATACCTTGATCGGCAGCTCGAGCACGTCCTTGGCGGTCTCGAACAAGCCCGAAACCTTGATGTTGAAGCGACCGGCACCGGTGTCGATCGCGCCCGCCGGAACCACCCGGTTGTTGAGGGTTACCGCTGTCACCAGAGCTTGCGGCGAGACCTCGTAGCTCTCCAGGCGCAGGGGATCGACCACCGCCTCGAGCACCTCCTCGCGTGTACCGGCGAGGTCGGCCGAGAGGACGCCGGGCAACGACTGCAGCGTGTCGCGCAGATCGCGGGCGACCGCGACCAGCGTCCGCTCCGGGACATCGCCCGAGAGGGTGATGACCAGGACAGGAAACAGCCCGACGTTCACTTCGTTGATGACCGGGTCGTCGGTCTCCTCCGGCAGCTCGGCCTTGGCGATGTCGACCTGCTTGCGCACCTCGGCGACCGCAGCGTCGGCATCGAAGCCGGCCTCGAACTCGAGCAGCACCGAAGCAAAGCCCTCGAGTGCGGTAGAGCGCATCTCCTTGAGGCCCTCGATCGAGCGCAGCTCGATTTCCATTGGGCGCACGAGTAACCGCTCCGCATCCTCGGGCGAGATGCCGTCGTGCCGCATCGACACGTAGAGGATCGGGATCTCGACGTCAGGATCGGACTCCTTGGCGATGTCGATATAGGCGTAGACGCCGGCGATCAGGATGAGCGCCAGGGTCGCGAGAACTGGCCGCGAGCGGGCCAGCGCCGCATCGATGATCGCCTTCATGACGGTGCGGCGGCCTCGTCGCGCACGAATGGCACCATCTCGCCGTCGCGTACGAACTCCTGGCCGACGACGATGAGGTCGATCGTCTCGGGCAGGCCACCGAGCCAGACGCCTTGTCCAGCCTCGCCGATGATCTTCGCCGCGCGGAGCTCCACGCGGCCTTCGCCGTTCAAGAGACGAACGCCGACGACGCCCTTGTCGTCGAGCGTCAGCACGGCGGGGCTGACGAGGTGGCCGGCGACCTGTCCCGCCACGATGCGGAGCTCGGCGGTGACGCCATCCCGCAACCGCCCGTCGCTGTTGGGGACCTCGACCTCGACGCGGAACGTGCGGGTGCTCGGGTCCGCCATCGATGCGACATAGCGCACGCGGCCGGTCGCGCTCTCGCCGGTGATCAGCCGCGCCGTGGCCGCGGCGCCGACGGCAACGGATCCCACGAGCTGCTCCGTTACCTGACCCGCGACCAAATAGGGGTCTTGGTCGACGACGCGCGCGACGATGGCGCCGCGCATCAGGAAGTCGCCGAGTTCGGTCGCGCGCTCTTCGAGGATGCCATCGAACGGCGCGCGAACCTCTGTGCGCTCGACCTCTTCTTCCATGCGGGCGACCATGACGTACGCCGATTCGAGCTGGGCCTGCGCCTCGGCGAGCTTGGTGCGGGCACGATAGCCCTGCTCGCTCAGCTCGCGCGCGGCGTAGAACTCGATCTGCCGTTGCTCGACCCAGGCCTGAGCCTCACCCAGGCGTGCGGCGCGATCCTCCATGTCGAGGCGGACAAGCGGCGCGCCCGCTTTGACGCGCTCTCCCTCCTTGGCCAACACCTCGACGACGCGTCCGTCCTGCTCGGCGCGAACATCGACCCAGCGCACCGCCTGGGTGTGGCCGCGGACGACGATCTCCCGGCTGTAGGGCTGGGCGACAA
>VGEJ01000260.1 GCA_016869335.1 Alphaproteobacteria bacterium
GCCGGCGGCTTGACCACTGCGGGCCAGTCGGTGACCCCCGCCCGCCTCCGCGGGGGCCGGACCGAAGAAGACGATGCCTACGAGAACCTCACCGCGACCCTGGCGCTGCGGTACGCGCCCGACGAGCTCACCGAGGTCGCGCTGACCGGCCGCATGATCGAAAGCGAGACCGAGCTCGATAGCTTGGCCGAGGATCCCGATGCGTTCGAAACCACCCAGCAGCGCTTCGGCCGCGTGATGGTGCGCCGCGCCCTCTTCGACGGCGTCTGGGAGCCGACGGTGGCGGCCTATCACGCGCACTACGAGCGCGACAACATCGACCGGCCCGATGCGGTGTCGCTGATCAACGGCGTCGTGCTCGATACCGGCGACCGCACCAAGTTCGAGTGGCGCAACGATCTCTACCTCTTGCCCGACCATGTCGTGAGCCTCGGCGTCGAAACCGAAGAGGAGCGCTTCACCGACAATCAGAACACCGACTTCGGCTTCGGCTTCGTCATCACGGGTCAGAGCCAGGCCAGCGCGCGCACGAACGCGGCCTACGTGCAGGACCAGTTCCGCTGGGGCGAGCGCCTGCATGGCACCCTCGGGGCGCGTGTCGACCGCCACGAAGCGTTCGATCCCGAGCTGACCTATCGCTTCGCTCCGGCGTATGCGCTGCCCTGGTACGGGCTGCGCCTCAAGGGTGCCCTCGGTACCGGTTTCCGCGCGCCGGCGCTGTTCGAGCTGTTCGGGCGCACCGCCAACAGCTTCGGCGGTATCGGCACCGGCAATCCCGGCCTGCGGCCCGAGATCAGCCGCAGCGTCGAGGCGGGGTTCGACGCCGCACCCGGCGCGGGGCGCTTCACCTTCGGCGCCGTAGCCTTCGCGACGGCGATCGAGGATCTGATCGTGACCCAGTTCGCGTTCCCGAATTCGACCGCCGTGAACATCGGCGAGGCCAGCATTCGCGGCTTCGAGGCGTTCGTGGCCGGGGTGCTGGCACCGCACCTCTCCGCCCGGCTCGACTACACGTTCTTGCGGGCGGAGGACGCCACCGACGGCACCGATCTCCTGCGTCGGCCGAGGCACAAGGTCGATCTCGATCTCCGCTGGCAGCCGACCCCGGCAGCCGCGCTCGCGCTCGGGTTGCACTACATCGGTGCCCATGCCGACGTCAGCTTTGACACCGGTGGCCGGGTGCGCAAGGGCGGCTACACCGTCGTCGATCTAGCGGGCAGCTACGCTCTCACGGACGACGTGCGGGTCACCGGCCGGCTGGAGAACCTGCTCGATCGCGACTACGAGGTCGCGGATGGCTTTCGCGGCTTCGGGCGGGCCGTCCTCGTCGGCCTCGATACGCGGTTCTGATGGACCGGCGAGGCTTCAGCGCGCTGGCTCTCTCGCTCGCGGCTCACGCGACGGCCGTCGCCGGTGGCGTGTGGCTCGCGGGCTCGGGACGAGATGGAGGCTCGGCGCGGGTCGAGGTGACGATGACGGCCGAGTTGATCATGGCGCCGGTGCATCTCGAAGCCGCCACACCCGCCGCCGTGCCCGTCCGCGCAGGGAGCCCGGGTCTGCTCTTGCCCACCCGTGCGGGCGCGGCGCTCGCCGCCGGCGCCGTCGCAGAAGTCCTGCGTCCGCGCGGCGCGACCGCGGTCGCGCTTGCTGCGACCGAGCCGCCGCGTCTGGCGGCGGCGGACGATGCGCCCCGACTTGGCCCCAAGCTGTCGTCGATGGCGACAGCCGTCGCAGCGTCGGCCGCGCGGCTCGAGCGCGGCACGGCGCGCGCTGCGGCGCTTCGTGCCGATGCCGGCCCCGCCGGTGTGGCTCTGATTGCAGCGACGCCCGATCAGGCGCCGGCCATCGTCGGCCGGGTCGCGGCGCGCCAACCTGCGAATGGCGCCGCAGACCAGGACGGAGCGGCGGGTGAGAACGTCGTCTGGACCCCGGCGGCGACCGGCAATACACCGCCGCGCTACCCCGAGATCGCCCGGCGGCGCGGCATCGAGGGCGTAACGCTTCTCGTGGTCGAGGTGCGTGAGGACGGCGCGGCCGGCGCGGTTCGGGTGGCACGGAGCTCGGGCTCGCACTTGCTTGACAGGGCGGCGGAAGAAGCAGTCCTGGCCTGGCGGTTTCGCTTGGCGCCGGGCGCGCAACCAGCACGCGGCACCATTGCGGTGCCGATCCGCTTCACCCTGCTCGATTGATCGCACTGCGGCCCATGCTATGCTGCCGGCCTTCGCACCACGCCCCCCCCCGCAGCGTTCTGATGGCCCCCTTGCGTCGCTGTCGCAGGGCGGGGCTCCCGGATTCGCATGACCCACATCACCCGGCGCCCGCCCGCGAACGTCGCGATGGGCGTCCTCCTCATAGCGGTCTCGACCTCCATCGTTCCGTTCATGGATGCCATCGCCAAGCACCTGAGCGCGACCCTGCCGATAAGTGAGCTCCTGTGGGCCCGGTTCGTCTTCCAGCTCTTGTTCCTGCTGCCGCTGGTGCTGTGGCGGCATGGCCTCGCCGAGCTGTGGCCGCGGGAGTTGCCGCTCCAGGTCGGGCGTGGGCTTCTGATGCTCGGCTCGACCGCGCTTTACTTCTGGGCGCTCTCGGAGATGCCGATCCCCGAGGCGCTGTCCCTGATCCTCATCGCGCCGCTGATCGTCACGGCGCTCTCGCCTTGGCTCCTGGGCGAGCAGGTCGGCGTGCGCCAGTGGATCGCGGTCTCGGTGGGCTTTGCCGGGGCGCTGCTCATCATTCGCCCCGGATTCGGGGTCTTCCAGTGGGCTTCGCTGCTGGCGCTGAGTTCGGGCGTCGGCTATGCCCTGTTCATCGTCGCCACCCGCAAGCTCGGCGAGCGGGCGCCGCCACTGATCACGCTGACGGCGACGGCGGTGATCGGCAGCGCCGTCATGTCGGTCGTGGCCCCGTTCGATGCCGTGCTTCCTAGCGGCATCGAGCTCCTCCTGATGGTCGCCATGGGGGCTGTGATTTTCGCCAGCGATTACCTCATGGTGAAGGGCTTCGACTACGCCCCCGCGTCGGTGCTCGCGCCCATGATCTACGGCGAGATCGTCATGTCGACCACGGTTGGCTACGTCTTCTTCGATGATTTCCCTGACGCGGTGACGTGGGCCGGCGTCGCCGTCATCATCGGCAGCGGCCTTTACGTCTCGCTCCGCGAGCGCCATCCGGTGATGACCTAGTACTCCCTGCTCCGAGGTCTGGATCGACAGCCGGCAGGTGGGCTGAACCTCACCGTCGCAGGAAGCGCGGCACGGGCACCTCGCGGCCGCCGGCGATGCCTTTGGGGCGCAGGATCAGGATCGCGAGCAGGAACACCGCGAGACCGAGCTCGCGCAGGCCGGCGGCGGCCTGGATCGTGACGCCGCCGATGGTGACGCCGGCCTTGAGCCGACGCAAGAGCTCGCCGAGGGTGGTGACTGTTGGGCAGCAGAATGCCGGTCTTGGCGACGAAGATGACCGAGACGGCGGAGTGGCACTCGCGCGCCCGGCCGTCCAGGGCCGCCTCCCGCGACCGGCGCCGCATCTGTTACCATGGTCGCGAGACGACGGGAGTGCACCCGATGGCCGTGCCGGACACCGCGCGCGATGGCGTGCGGCTCGCGATCCCCAACAACCGCTTCGAGGCGATCGCCCGCAAGATGGCGAACACGCTCCTGCGCACCGGGCGCTCCGGTGTGCTCAACATCGCGCGCGACTTCTCGTGCTGCGTCATCACGGCCGGGGACGAGCTACTGGCCACGGCCGAAAGTCTGCCGATCCACGTGCTCTCCGGCCCCGACCTGATGGCCAAGTCGATGAAGGTCTTCCACCCCTCGCTCCGGCGCGGCGATGCGTTTCTCCACAACTCGCCCTACCACGGCTGCTCGCACCCGGCCGATCACACCATCCTCGTGCCGGTCATCGATGACGACGGCGTGCACCGCTTCACCGTGCTCGCCAAGGCGCACCAGGCCGACATCGGCAACTCGATCCCGACCACCTATCACGGCACGGCGCGCGATGTGTACGAGGAGGGCGCGCTGATCTTCCCCGCTGTCCAGGTGCAGCGCGACAACC
>VGEJ01000261.1 GCA_016869335.1 Alphaproteobacteria bacterium
ATTGCAATCGAGGCGGTCGATCAGGTTGGTCAGATTGCGCACCCCGATCCGGGTGTTGAACGTGTGGTTGTAGCTGACCAGGAGCGGGTTGAGCCCATAGCGCTGGCGCACCAGCCACGTCTGATAGGTGCTGTCCTTGCCGCCGGAAACGGGGACGATGCAGTCGTACGGATTGCCCTTGGCGCGCTGGCGCGCCGCGTAGCGTGTGAGGATCTCTCGCAGCATCACCTCGCGCGTGTCCCAGTCGATGCTCGGCCGGCTCTCGATCAGGCGGCAGCCCGAGCACACCCCCTCTTCGTCGAGCACGAGGCCCGGTCGGGCGTTGACCGGGTAGACGCAACGCTGGCAGTACTCCATGGCTCAGACGCGCTTCCGCACCATTGTGTTCCGCGCTCGCGCGCTCACGGCAGGGCCAGGAACGTCTCGAGCAGCTTCATGCCCGCCAACTGGGACTTCTCGGGATGAAACTGCGTCGCGCATACGTTGTCGGCCTCGATCGACGCGACGAACACCAAGCCGTGTTCGCACGTGGTCGACGCGTTGGCAAGGGCCTCGCCCGCGGCGGGAACGCAGTAGCTGTGGACGAAGTAGAAATCGAGCGGCGGCGCCAGGCGCGCCAGCAGCCGGCCGGGGCGTACGGCAGCGACCTCGCTCCAGCCCATGTGCGGCACCTTGACGCCGGGCGAGGCCGGGAATCGCCGCACCCGCCCAGGGATCCAGCGCAGCCCTGGCTCGGTGCCTTCATCACTCCCCTCGAACAGGAATTGCATGCCAAGGCACAGCCCGAGGAAGGGCACGCCGCGGCCGAGAACGGCCTCCTCCAGCGCCTCGACGTGGCCACGCTCGCGCAGCGCGCGCATGCCGGCATCGAATGAGCCCACCCCCGGGAGCACGACTCGCTCGGCCCGGCGCAGTCCCTCGCCATCGGTGGCCATGCGCACTTCGACGGGGAAGCAGCTCAAGGCATTGACCACCGAGCGGATGTTGGCAAGGCCATAGTCGACGATGGTGACGCTCGACACCGGTTCCTCAGCGCACCCGAAATACCGACTCGATCGACGGGCAGCCGAGGCGCTCTTCGAGGGCCCCGGTGGCAAGCTCCTCGGCGAGCGTCGCCAGGGCGCCGTCGTAGGCCGCCGCCACGTGATCGAGGTCAGCTTGGTCGTGCGCGTAGCACACGTTGTGGCTGCCGCTGATCAGCACGCCGCGCGCCAGCATCTCGCGCACGAACAGGGTGCGGATGGCCGGCCCACGGGCCTTCGGGTGGTCCTTGAATGCGATGATCATCCACGGGGGCAGGCCCTTCAGCGCCACGACCTCGAGGAGGCCGTGCCGCACGATGGCCGCCTGCGCGGTGGCGGCCAGGATCGCGCCGGTGTGCCACAGCGCCTCGATCACCGGCTCACGCCGCATCTTGTCGATCACGGCGATCGCCGCGGCGAGCGATAGCGCCTCGCCGCCAAACGTGCCCGAGAAGAACACATCTTCGAGTTGGCGCATCAGCGCCGCCCGCCCGACTACGGCAGCGATCGGCAGGCCGTTGCCCATCGCCTTGCCGAAGCAGGCGAGGTCGGGCGTGACGCCGAAGTACGCCTGGGCGCCGCCCAACGCGTAGCGAAACCCGGTGATGATCTCATCGAAGATGAGTACCGCACCCTCAGCGCGCACGCGCGCGACAAGCCCTTGCAGGTAGCCCGGAGCCGGTGCCTCCGCTCCTGCCGGCTCGAGGATGACCGCGGCGACCGCACCCGGGTGCTCGGCAAACAGCGCATCCACCGCGCTCAGGTCGTTGTACCGCAGGCGGTGGGTGAGAGCGCACACCGCGGCGGGCACCCCCTTGTTGCGCGTGGTCGCGCCGATGTACCAGTCCTGCCAGCCGTGATAGCCGCACACGCCGACGTGATCCCGCCCCGTGGCGGCGCGGGCGATGCGCACGGCGGCGGCCGTGGCATCCGATCCGTTCTTGCCGAAGCGCACCATCTCGGCGCACGGAATGACCTCGACCAAGCGTTCGGCGAGCTCGATCTCGAGTTCGGTCGCGAGACTGAAGCTGATGCCTTTGTCGAGCTGGCGGCGGACAGCCTCATCGACGTCGGCGTCGCGATAGCCGAGCACGACGGGGAGGAGCGCGGCGACCAGGTCGACGTATCCGTTGCCGTCGACGTCCCACACTCGCCCGCCCTGACCACGGTCGAGGAAATGCGGCGCCAGCCCCCTGGGATACTGTTGCGCCGCCTTGCTGAAGGTCTGGGTGCCGAGCGGAATCACGACCTCGGCGCGGCGCAAGAGCTCCTGACTGCGGCGATAGCGCCCGGCCAGGTTATGGTGTTTCACGGCCTCGGCTCCACGCTCAGGCGCTGTCCGGTCGCCGCGGCGCGGTGCGCCATGAGCGCGACGTTCAACTCAACCGCCGCGGTCTCGGCGTCGAGCAGGTCGTCGGGCACGGCGCCGTCCAGAACCGCAAGGAAGCGCTCCATCACCGCGACGTAGGGCGCCCCTTTGTCGAGGTCGGCAAGGTCGACGATGGCGGACCACCGCTCGGCCGCGGCATCGAAGCGGCGCACGATACAGCGCTCGGGTGTCTTGCCCTCGCTCTCCCACAGAAGCGTGCCCGCGGTTCCGACGATCTCGCATCCCCGGCGCTTGAAGCGCTGCAGGTAGTCGAGATGGATCTCGGAGCGCACGCCGGAAGCGTGCCGAAGGTCGAGCGTGGCGTAGTCCTCGGTCTCGATCTCGAGCGCGCTCAGCCGGGCCATGTCGCACAGCACGCTACGCGCCGCGCCGAACATCCAGCACAGATAGTCGATCTCGTGGATGGCATCGAGGATGACGCCGCCACCGCTCTCGCGGCGCGCCACATAGACGGTGCGGTAGTCGACGCCGGCGCGCTGGGTCGGCAGGTAGCTGCCGAAATGGGCGCGGGCGAACAACGGCGCGCCGATCGAGGCGAGGGCCACGTGCAACGCCGCCGGGCCGGGGTGAAAGCGCATGTTGCAGACGACGAAGGCGCGCCGTCCCGCGTCTCGGGCTGCGGCCACGAGACGCTGAGCGTCGGCAGCGCTGGCGGCCAGCGGCTTTTCGATGAGCACATGCGCGCCGGCTGCGAGGGCTGCGCACGCGATGGCGCCGTGGCTGTCGGGCGGCGTGGCGACGACCACGCCATCGGGCGCGTCCGCGAGGGCGGCATCGAGGCTATCGTGGATCTCCCCGCCGGCCGCGGCGGCAGCCGCCTGAGCGGCGCGGGGATCAGGGTCGAACACGCTCACCGCCGCGGCGCCGAGGCGCCGCGCGTTCTCGGCGTGGCGCCGGCCGATCGCGCCGCAGCCGACTACCAACACCCTCATGTCCCGTCCGACACGGTTGCCCGCGGCGGCCTAGGCGATGTCGGACAGGGCAAGCTTGTGGCCCATCGGGAGATCACGCACGAAGCGGCGCTCCGTCAGCCGCTCGTAGTCGTTGGGCGCCATGCCATCGCCGGGACGCCGGAAGTCCACCGCGGCGTCGCCAAGCCTGTCGCCGGACTTGACGGCGGCGGCGAGATAGGCGCTGCGCCGCACCGCGAGACGCTTGCGCAGCTCTTCCGGATGCATGATCCGGCGCGGCCCGCCCATCGCGGTCTCGACCTCGCGCATGATGCGAATGAACCGCTTGGCCTCGGTCGGTTCGAGCGAGAACATGTGCTCGATGCTGCGCGTCATGCGGTCGAAGGTGAGCGTCTTTTCCACCACGTTGGCGCCGATCGCCAATGCTGCCACGTCCATCTCCCAGCCCGGCGTGTGGTCGGAGTAGGCGATCGGGTAGGGGAACATCTGGCGCAGCGTCTTGATGATGTTGAGGTTGATGCTCTCGAGGCGGGCCGGGTAGCCCGAGGGGCACTGGTGGATGATGATGTTCTCGTTGCCCTCGGCGCGCGCGGCGTCCACCGCCGCCTCGATCTCGCCAAGCGTCGAGTTGCCGGTGTCGAGCTGGAGGCACATGCCGGTGCGGGCGACGCGGCGGATGAAGGGGAGGTAGTTGACGTCGGCCGAGGCGATCTTGATCGAGTGGCAGCCGA
>VGEJ01000262.1 GCA_016869335.1 Alphaproteobacteria bacterium
GTCCTTCTGCTGATCGCCGAGGACGGCTGGCTGGCGGCCCGCGCAGGCGCGGCCGGGCTGCACCTGCCCGAGCGCGCACGCGGCCGGCTTCGCTATTGGCGCCAGAGGCGGCCACGCTGGCTCATCACCGTTGCGGCGCACGGTTTGCCGGCGCTGCGGGCGGCGGCAGAGGGGGGAGCCGATGCGGCGTTGCTCGCGCCCGTGTTCCCAACCGCGAGTCATCCAGGCGCGCCGGCGTTGGGGCCGCTCCGGTTCGCCCGGCTCGCTCAGACGAGCCCGCTGCCGGTCTACGCGCTCGGCGGGGTGACGGCCCGTACCGGGCGCCGCCTCAGCGGCACGGCCGCTGCCGGCATCGCCGCCATCACCGCGCTGGCAGGAGACTAGGCCGCGACGCGGAGGGCGAAGTGGCGGTCGATGTAGTCGACCACCATGCGCACCGAATCCTCGACGCCGTACCGCCCGGTGTCGATCCCGAGTTCGGGATTCTCTGGCGCCTCGTAGGGCGCCGAAATGCCAGTGAAGTCCTTGATCTCGCCCTTGCGCGCCTTCTTGTAGAGGCCCTTGGGATCGCGCGCCTCGCAGGTCTCGAGGTCGGCGTGCACGTAGATCTCGTGGAAACCTTCGCGAAACGCCGCGCGGGCGCGATCGCGATCGGAGCGGTAAGGCGAGATGAACGCGGTCAGCACGATCACGCCGGCGCGCGCGAACAGGGCCGCGACTTCACCGACCCGACGGATATTCTCGGCCCGATCCTCCGGCGAGAACCCGAGGTTCGAGTTGAGACCGTGGCGCACGTTGTCGCCGTCGAGCACGTAGACCTGATAGCCCTTCTCGAACAGGCGTTTCTCGACCTCGATCGAGATCGTCGACTTGCCTGAGCCGGAGAGCCCGGTCATCCAGAGGACGCCACTGCGGTGGCCGTTGCGGCGGGCACGAAGCTCCGTGCTCACCGCGTGCTCGACGCGCACGATGTTGGTGGCGCGCACCGTGATGAGGAAGCGCTGGTCGGCATAGCCGCGCATGCCCATGGTGCCGCAGGCCGCCAGCGCCGCGCCGTCGTAGAGGCGGAACCAGCCGGTCGCGGGATAGCGCTCGAACGGGTCGAGCGCGATCAGGCTGCCCGTCCGGAACGTCGCTTTGATCGCCTCGCCGGCGGCCGAATCGACCGACTGTATTCTGACCGCGACGTCGCCGTTGCCGCGCCGCAGCGTGTAGGTCCGCTCGACCACCGGGCCGCCGGCCGCCAACCACACCATGTGGCCGATGAACACGTCGGTTTCGACCGGCGGGCTGCCCTCGTGGCTCGCGATCTCGCCGGCGCCGACGCCGGGATCGGCGTCGAGATGGAGGACGACTGACTCGCCCTCGCCCGTCACGGCCGTGACCTTGGCTAAGCGGTTGCTGGGCGAGAACACCAAGCCCTCGCCCGCCGCGACGGAGCCCGAAAGGACGCGCGCGCGATACGCCGGCTGACCGCCCAGAGTCGCGGCGCCGACCACGGCGAGACGCAGTGGCCCGGAACCGAGCGAGCCGCGCAGGGTGGCCGTAAGATCGGCGCCATAATGCCAAGTCGGTACCGCCGCGCCGCCTGCCGCCACCGGAACGATCGCCATCGGTGCGCCGAGATCCGCAAGCGCCGCCCGCACCGCCTCGCTACTCGCGGCGAACCGCCCTGCATCGCCCTCGCCGAGGCCGGTGATCGCGATCGCCAAAGGCTGAATGCCGAGCCCGGCGAGGACGAAGAGCTGTCGCCGCAGGTCGCCATCGAACGCCGCGCCGGCCGCCACGGCGACCACGCCGCACGCTGTCGGTGCATCGCCCTCGAGGAGCCGCTTGAGGAAGCCCGACCGTCCCGCGTGGTCGGCGACGACGAGCCTCGGGGTGCCGGCCTGGCCGCCGAGCGCGCTCGCCAGTGCCGAAGCAGGCGCGGTTTGCCCGCCAACAACGACCCGCCGCTCGGCGTTCGGTTCCGTCATCGACTCCTCCTGGATTCGGTCATTGCATTGCGCGCGGGACGGCGCTGGGCCCAATCGGTCCACCAACCCCAACCACATGCAGCTTCGGCTCGGTTAGCACGCCTCGTCGCCGCGGCGCGCTGGCGTTGAGCGGAAGGAACCCGATTGGCCGGGCGCTCGTCAAGTGATGAAGTCACAGTCCGGCCGGGAGGTAGTCGAAGCGCGCCATCTGGTCGCGATGCGCCGTCACGACCGCGGCAATCTGCTCGGCGCTGAGTGCGGCGCGCCACTCCCCGGCACGGCCCGAGCGAAAGAATCGCTCGGCCTTGGGGCTGCGCTCGCGGAAGCCGAAGCGCTGCTCCTGCTCCTTCAGCACCCGGAATGAAGAGAACCGGATCGCCTTTTGCAGCCGCTCGCGCGGCGGGTTGAGGCGGAGAAACGCCGCCACCCTGCGGAATGCGACCGCCGGGTCAGCGACCATATCCTCGTAGCGCACGACGTGCAGGTCGGCGTGTTTTGCTTGGGTCCAGCTCAGGACATGCGCCGACCAGGTGTTGATGCGCTGCTCGATGCTGGTCTCGGTGGCCGGAGCGAAGGCCAGAGGATCGGCCATGGTCCGGATCGTGTCGTCGATCGACAGGCCCCAGTGCGCCGCGGCCGAGAGCACGACGTCGAGCGGGTTGCGGACGATGTAGATGGCGCCCGCGGTGCAGTCCATCGTGATGAACGGCACGTCGAACTCCTCGCCCACGAACGCGTGGGTCTTGGCAAACACCGAATCGGGAAAGGCCTCGGTCATACGGCGATGCACGAGCGGGCGGACGCGCGCCAACTCCTCGGCCGAGAGCTCGCCCAGCGCTCGCGGCGCGACGACCGCCTCGTACCAGTTGCGGCGGGCATCGGCGAGCGCGAAGCGGTCGAGCTCGTTGATGTTGGTCGGCCGCTCAGGATCGCGCAGCAGGTTGTGGAGGAACGCGCGCATCCAGGTGTTGCCGGACTTCGGGTAGGACGCGAGCCAGACGATGGCGCCCATCGGCGACGTCACCTCACCGCGAAGCGCGCAACGCTACGCCGCCGTCACCGCGGCCGGCGCGTGGCCCACCAGGTCGCGATAGATCGCCGGGTCGGTCGCGCCTTCGGAGGCGATAGCCAGCACGCGCGCATCGGCGCCGAGGCCGAGCGCGCGGCGTAGGGCCGCGTCGGCCACCATGAGGCCGGCGAGCCCGCCGACGCCGGCCTCGCCCACCACCACCGCCGGATCGCCGGCGATGCCCTCGGCCAGCGCCCGCATGCAGCCCGCCACCGGCGCATCGTCGATGGCCAGGAAGTCGTCCGCCCCGCGCGACAGGATCGGCCAGGCGGCGAGCGAGACCTCGCCGCACGAGAGCCCGCCCATCACCGTTTCGAGATCGCCCGCCACCGCGGTCGGGCGACCGCGGCTCATGCTCAGGAACACGCAATCGGCGCGCTCGGGCTCGACGATGACCACGCGCGGCCGGCGGGCGCCCCAGCTCTGCCAGAAATGCGCGCAGACCGCCGCCGCCAGGCCGCCGCAGCCGGCCTGGAGGAACACGTAGCTCGGCGGCTCCCCGCCGAGCTGCTCGGCGATCTCCTGGGCCATCACCAGGTAGCCCTGCATCACCTGGCGCGGCGTGCGCGTATCGCTGGGGTCGCTGGTCGTATCCGAGATGAGATGCCAGCCATGCGCGGCCGCCGCCGCAGCCATCTGCCGCGCCGCCTCGTCGTAGGTACCGGCGACCCGGATCACTTCGGCGCCGTGGCTGGCGATCGCGGCGCGGCGGTTCTCGCTCACGCCGGCGCCCGTGTAGATCACCGCGCGGCAGCCGAACATCTGGCAGCCCCAGGCAACCGAGCGGCCGTGGTTGCCGTCGGTCTGTGTGGCGATGGTGATGCGCTGTGTGATGGCCCGGTGCCCGCCACTCAGAAGATCGGCAGAGGTGACCCGCCCGCCGGTGCGCCGCCCGACTTCCGTCGCGAGGTAGCGGAACACCGCGTAGGCGCCGCCGAGCGCCTTGAAGCTGCCGAGGCCGAAACGCCCGCCCTCGTCCTTGAGCCAGAGTCTCGCGATGCCGA
>VGEJ01000263.1 GCA_016869335.1 Alphaproteobacteria bacterium
GGGTCGTCGAGCGCACCTTCGGCTGGCTCACACGATGGCGCCGTCTCGTGCGCGACTACGAGCAACGCATCGATGTCTCCGAGGCCATGATCCATGTCGCCCTCGGAAGCCTCTTGCTCCGAAGAATAAGCCATTGAGCCAATTCTCAAACGGACTCTTAGTCATCCGAGACGTATTTCACCGTGCTGCCGACGGGTGGCTCCTGGTTCTCGTCGAGCGCGTTCAAGACTCGAAACAGCTCGGCGGCGTGCTCGGGTTCCAACATCAGCCGGGCAAAGTCCTCGGCTGTGTCGCCCGGCGCCACCTGCGCCAGGCGGATGCGGTAGGGCGTGAGCGCCGCGGCCTCCGCGGCGCCGAGGCGCCGGAAGCTGTAAGTCGTGCGCCGGAACTCGCGTGACCACTCCGGCGTCACTTGCGGCGGCGCCGCGAACAACAGGCGGTATATGTCGTCGTCCAGCCGGATCGCGATCAGCCTGATGTCGATCGCCCCGTTGGGTCCCTGCGCTTGGGTGCGGCCGGTCGCCGCATCGAGTCCGTTGATGCGGAGCCGCTCGACCTCGGCCAGGCGCGTCCCCCGCGCCCAGACGCGCGTCAGGTAAGTGAGCGGATCGCCGGTCGCGTCCTTGCTGGCACCGTCGAAGCGGATGCGGGCGCCGTCGGGGCCGGCGGCGTAGACCGCCTCGGCGGTGTTGATGAGCCGGAACCCCTCGGGCACCGTGAAGGTCAGGCCGAGCTTCGGGTGCGAGAAGGTGTGGTCGCGCACGAAGCCCTGCTCGGGATCGTCGCCGTAGACGATGCCGTCCACCACCGCCAGGAAATCCGCGCGCCGTTGCGGCGCGTCGCTCGCCGCGCCCGTCCTGCCCGCGGCTTCGATCGCCCGCTGGACGCGATCGGCCGTCCGCGGGTGGGTCGAGAAGAAGTCGAACTCGCGCTCCGCGCCCGGCCGCCCGGAGATCGCACTCCGCAGCGCGCTCTCGCGCTCCAGGCTCTTGAGAAAGCGCGCCTGGGCCCAGGGATCGTACCCGGTACGCGCCAGATACTCGACGCCAAGGAGGTCCGCCTCGTACTCCTGCTCGCGCGAGAACCCACTGAGGTAGAGCTCGCCACCGAGCTGGGCGAGCTGCGCCACGTCGCGGCTGCCCAACACCGCGCCGAGGATGGCCGAGCCGAGCCCGGCAACGACGGAGCGGCTGTAGCGCTCGGCGGCGTGGCGGGCCGCGACGTGGCCGATCTCGTGCGCCAGGACGCCGGCCAGCTCGGCCTCGGAGTTGGCGAGCGCGATCAGCCCGCGGGTCACATAGACGTAGCCTCCGGGCAGCGCGAAGGCGTTGACCTCGGGGCTGTTCAGCACCGTGAACGTGAACGCACGATTCGCCAGGTTGGCGTTGTAGACCAGCCGGCCACCGACCTCGCCGATGTAGCCGCCGACGTCAGGGTCGCGATAGACGCCGCCGAAGCGGGCCAGGATCTTCGGGTGCTCCTCGCGCCCGATCTCGGCTTCGTCCTCGGGCGACATGAACAGGGTGAACGCCGCCTGTGCGGAGGCGGCCATGACGATGAAGAGGAGCGCGGCGGCGGGACCGAGCAGCGCTCGTTTTCTGGGCCAACGCGGGGTGCCGATCATGGGTCGATGATTTCAATCTGCTCGGGATGGGTGATCTCGATCTGCGGTCCGTTGTAGGACTTGAGCCAGCCGCGCACACGCACCCGCCGCCCCGCCAGCGCCGCGAGATCGACGGCTGCGGCGGCGAACAGGGCGCGGTCCCTGGGCGCCACCGTGGCCGTGAGGTCGGTGCGCCAGTCGGGTCCGAAGCCCAGATAGAACCGGCCGCGGACCTCGGTCGCGGCGGTCACCACCGCCTCGACCACCTGGAAGCTAGCAAGGAATTGCGGCGTCTCGGTGGCGCTGCGGACAGCAAAGTAGGGATCGCCCCAGATGCCGCGGCCAGCCGCGCGCGCCGCCGCCTCGCGCAGCAGCATCTCGGCGGCAAGGACGCGGTTGTCGCGGAAGGTATAGACGCGGGCGAGGCCGCGCGCGAGCAGCTCGCCCTGAATCCAGCGACCGCGATCGTCGTAGAGGTGGGCAAGGGCCCGGCCCCAGCGATCGACCCGGAGCCCGCCATAGGACAGTCGCACGAGCTTGCCGAGGCACAACTCCTCGAGCGCGGCCTTCGCTTCCCGGGCATAGGGTTGCTCTGCCACGTGCGTGCGTCCGAGCGGCAGCTTCGGTGCCTGGATGCCGACCATCCGAACCTCGGTGCCGTCGGCGAGTACCAGCGTATCACCATCGATCACACTGGCCACGGTGCCGGTGGCACCCGGCGTGAGTGGTCCGGCGCCACCGAGGGCGAGAACCGCGACCAGCAGCACAAGGCGACGCCACATGCGATGCCACTATAGCAGCGCGGGCCGGCCCGGCTTGGTCGCAGTGGGCTTTTCGCCTAGAGTGGCGCCAGACAATGCGCTCGCGAACCCCGCTCGTCGTCCCGCTCCTTACCGTGGGGCTCGCCGTGCTCGCGACCCGTCCGGCCGGCGCGGCCGAGCCGGACTTCCTCGCCTTCGCGCTCGGCGGCCATGATGTCAACGACAACGAGACCGCGTTCGAGGCGCGGCTCGAGTACCGCTCCGACATCGAGCTCCTGCGGCTGCGCCCGTTCAGCGGCGTGATGGTGTCGAGCGACCAAGCCGTCTACGCCTATGGTGGCGTGCTGCTCGATCTGTTCTTCGGCAACCGGGCCGTGCTGACGCCGAGCTTCGCGGTCGGCTATTACGACCGGGGCAACGGCAAGGACCTCGGCGCCGACATCGAGTTCCGCTCCCAGATCGAGGCCGGCTACCGTTTCGCCGACCGCTCCCGCCTGGCGCTGAGCTTCAGCCACATCTCGAGTGCTGGCATCGACGAAGTGAACCCCGGCACCGAAGAGCTGGTCGTGACCTACGCCGTGCCGTTCTCGGTCATCCTGGGCCGCTAGCATGGCGACGCCGCGGCCGGGCTCGAATCAGCGCACGGGCGGCCGCATCCTGATCGATCAGCTCGCGCTGCACCGGGTCCGCACCGTGTTCTGCGTGCCCGGTGAGAGCTACCTCTCGGCGCTCGATGCGCTTTACGACGTGCCGGACATTCGGGTCATCACCTGCCGCCACGAGGCGGGCGCGGGCTTCATGGCCGAAGCCTGGGGCAAGCTCACGGGCACCCCGGGCGTTGCCCTCGTCACCCGCGGCCCGGGTGCGTGCAACGCCGCGATCGCCGTGCACACGGCGTTTCAGGACTCGAGCCCGATGCTGCTGCTGGTTGGCCAGGTCGAGCGGCGCGCGCGCGGCCGGGAGGCGTTCCAGGAGGTCGATCTCGGGGCGCTGTTCGGCTGGACCGCGAAGTGGGTGGGCGAGGCGGGCGATCCGGCCCGCCTGCCCGAGCTGGTCAGCCGCGCCTTCTACACCGCGTGCGCCGGCCGGCCCGGCCCTGTGGTGCTCGGCCTGCCCGAGGACATGCTGGTCGAGGCCTGCGCCGCAGCCGATGCCGATCCCTACCGCGTGGTCCGGCCCCACCCCGGTGCCGCCGACGTGGCGGCCCTGCGGGCGGCACTCGAGCAGGCATCGCGGCCGCTCGTGATCGTCGGCGGCGGCGGCTGGTCGGCTGAGGCGGCGGCCGACATCACGGCGTTCGCCGAGGCCAATGCGCTGCCCGTCGCGTGCTCGTTCCGCACCCAGGACATCGTCGACAACACCCGCTCGGTCTACTGCGGCGATCTTGCCTATGCGGTCGATCCGGCGCTCGGCCGGCGGGTGCGCGAGGCCGACCTCCTGATCGTGATCGGTGCGCGGCTGGGCGAGGTCACCACCCAGGGCTACACCCTGGTCGAGCCGCCGCGGAGCCGTCAGAGGCTGGTGCACGTCTATGCCGACACGGTCGAGCTCGGCCGGGTGTTTCAGCCCGACGTCGCGATCTGTTCGGGCATGGCCGAGTTCGCTGCGGTGGCGCGAGCGCTGGCCCCCGTCGCGGCGCCGCGCTGGCAGGCGTGGGCGGCGGCGGCGCGAGCG
>VGEJ01000264.1 GCA_016869335.1 Alphaproteobacteria bacterium
CACCGCCTGGACCGGGGCCACGTCGCAAGGACAGGGCCGGGAGCGGGCGTTCGCGCGCATTGTCGGCGCGGAACTGGGATTGCCCGCGGACCGCGTCGAAGTGCGCCATGGCGATACCGCGGACCTGCCCACCGGCGTCGGCGCGCTCGCCAGCCGCTGCACCGGGATTGGCGGCAGTGCCCTAGCGCGCGCCGCGCGCCGCGCACGCGCGGAAGGCGGCGAGGCGACGGAGATCTACGAGGCCGCCGGCGAAACCTGGAGCTTCGGCAGCTGCCTCGCGGTACTGCGCATCGACGCCGATACCGGCGAGCCCGCGCTGGAGCAGCTGGTGCTTGCCGACGACGCCGGCCGGATCGTGGATCCGGAGGGCGCCGAGGGCCAGCTGCAGGGCGGCATCGCCCAGGGGCTCGGACAGGCGTTGCTCGAGCGGATCGCCTACGACGAGTCGGGCCAGCTGCTCACCGGCTCGTTTCTCGACTACGCCATGCCACGCGCGGCCGACTTCCCGGCGCCGGAGCTGATGCACACCGAGACGCCGACGTCGCTCAACGAATTGGGCGCAAAGGGCCTGGGCGAAACCGGTTGCATCGCTGTTCCCCCGGCCATCGTCAATGCCGCGCTGGATGCCTTGTCCGGCGATGGCGTGACGCATCTGGACATGCCGCTCACCGCGCCCGCACTTTGGCGCGCCATGGACCACGCCAGGAGAGCATTGCAGCAATGAAACTATCGAAGAACGACGCCAAGGCGCGCGCACGCGCGGAACTGCTTGGAATCTGGGCCGCGACCCTGACTCCGTTCAAGCCCGATCTGTCCATCGACGAGGACGGCTGGCGCCGCAACCTGCGCCACTGGTACGGGGCGCTGGGCATCCGCGGCCTGTTCGTCAACGGCAAGCAGGGCGAGTTCGGTTCCATGACCCCGGCGGAGCGCAAGCGCACCGCCGAGATTGCGATCGAGGAAGCGAGGCCCTTCAGCGCCGGCGTGATGGTCTCCTGCTCCGACCAGAGTCTGGACACCGTCATCGAGCTGGCGAAGCATGCGCAGTCGATCGGCGCCGGGACTATCGTGGTGCACACGCCGCTGCTATACTTCGGTGCGCACACCGACGACACCGTCTACGAGTATTACCGCCATATCGCGGAGCAGGTGGACATCGGCGTGGTGCTGTGGAACCAGCCACCCGACTGCGGCTACCTGATCAGCCCGGAGCTGTGCACGCGCATGGCGGAGATCGAGAACGTGGTGGCGATCAAGTATAGCGTGCCGCGCGAAACCTATGCCCGGCTGACGCGCCTGGCGGGCGAACGCCTCATCGTCAGCACCTCGAACGAGGAGGAGTGGCTGGAGAACATCCTGGAGCTGGGCTGGCAGGTCTACCTGTGCTCCACGCCGCCCTACCTGCTGCAGACGGCCGTGGACCGGCGCATGCACGAGTACACCGAGCTGGCGTTCAAGGGCGAGGCCGCGAAGGCGCGGGCGGTGAGCGCGAGCCTGGATCCGGTGCGGCGCGCGCTCAAGTCCAACCGGCCACCCGGCAAGGGGGCTGCGCACCAGAAGTACTGGCAGGAGCTTCTGGGCCAGGCCGGCGGACCGGTGCGCCGGCCGCTGCTGGGGCTGACCGAGGCCGAGAGACAAGCGACGCGGTCGGCCTTCGAGGCCTGCGGACTCAGGAAAGGATAGCGCGCATGCCGGCGGCATCCCCGGACATCGACAGCATCAACCACGTCGGCATGGCCGTGCGCGACCATGCGGTTGCGACGGCGCGCTTCGAGGCCATGGGTTTCATGCTGACTCCGTATTCGCCGCATTCGGGCGCCTGGAAACCGGGCGACAAGGTGCAGGCGCTTGGCTCGGGCAACCGCTGCGTGATGTTCGAGCGCAACTACCTCGAGATCCTTGCCAGCGAGAATCCTGCGGCACCGGCGGCGCGAATCGAGGCTTTCATCGCGCGCCACCAGGGCGCGCACATCATCTGCTTCAATACGGAGATTCCGGAGGCGGTGGATGCTCGGCTGAAGGCGGCTGGCATGGGCAGCTCGGGCGTGATACCGCTGCAACGGGACATCGATACTCCGGAAGGCGTCCGCACCGCCAGGTTCGAGCGAGTGCAGTTCGCGCCAGAGGACTCGCCAGAGGGGTATATCCAGGCGGCGCGCCACCTGACGCCGCAGTACATCTACCAGTCACGCTACATCCGGCACGCCAACGGTTGCGATGCGCTGACCGACTGCGTGGTGGTGACGGAGGATCTCGAGGCCTTCGCGCGCAAGTACGAGCGCTACCTCGGCGCGCCGCTGGTGCGCGATGGCGGCGGGTGGCGGTTCGAGTTCTCTCTCGTCGGCCGATTGACCCTCATTGACCACCGCGATGCCCGGAGCTTTCTTCCGGGAACGTTGCTGCCGCCGCTACCTGGAATCGCCGCGGTCGCGTTCCGCTGCCCAAACCTCGCCGCCCAGCGCCAGCGACTGACCGGCGCCGGCTTCACGGTGAGCGAGGCGGGCGGGCGCCTGCTGGTCCCGGCCAAGGAGGCCTGTGGCGTCGCGGTGCTGTTCGAATCATGAACGTCATTCCATCCCTGCCGGAGCTGGGGCTGGTCGCCGTCGATCCCGAACGCTGCGGGATGGAAGGCCCGCGCATGAGCTATATGGAGGCGGGTGCGGGGGACCCGGTGCTCCTCCTGCACGGCATCGGGTCCAACTGCACCGGCTGGCGCTACGTGCTGGATGCGCTCCGCGCGCGCCATCGCGTGGTGGCGTGGAACGCGCCGGGCTATTACCTGAGCGAGAACTTGCGCGATGCCGCGCCCTCCAACTGGCAGTATGCCGATGCGCTTGCGGCCATCATGGACGCCCTCGGCATCGCTTCTGCCCACGTCGTCGGCAGCTCCTTCGGCTCGCTGGTCGGCGCTTCGTTCGCGTCGCGCCATTCCGATCGCGCGCGCTCCCTGGTGCTGCTCGGGGTCTCGCGCGGTCAGAAGTGGCTTGCGGCCGAGGAGCGTGCCAGACGGCTCGCGGCGCGCGACGAAGCGGCTCGCATGGGCGGCGTCGCGATGAGCGAGCAGCGCTGGCGCGTGCTGCTGGGGCCGAATGCTTCCAAGACCGCCATCCGCCTGACGAAGGAAGTGCTGATGGCGACGCATCCTCGTGGCCTCATGCAGTCGGCCCGCGCGAGCGATGGCACCGACCTGTGCGAGTTTGCGTCCAGTATCCGGGCGAAGACCTTGCTCGCGACCGGCAGCGAGGACAAGGTCAATCCGCCGGACATTGCGCGTGCGGTGGCGGCGAAGATCCCGGGCAGCCGGTTCGTGGAGTTGCCGGGGGTGGGCCACCTGCCCAAGCTGGAAGCGCCGGATACCACGATTTCCCTGCTGCAGGAGCATCTCAAGTAGCCAACATGAACTTCATTCGCCTGATCGTCGTTCTTTGCATTGCTGGCGCGGCTCATGCGCAGGAGTTCCCGAACAAGCCGATACGCGTGGTGGTGCCCTATCCCCCGGGCGGAGGCGTGGACGGGTTGGCCCGACCGCTGGCCGATCGCCTCAGCAAGCGCTGGGGGCAGACAGTCCTGGTGGACAACAAAGCCGGCGCGGCGACCCAGATCGGGGGCGATTTCGTCGCCAAGGCCGCCCCGGACGGCTACACGCTGCTGCTGACCACCGACCAGACCATCACGAGCAATCCGCACCTGTACGCAACGATGCCCTTCGATCCGATGAAGGACCTGGCGCCGGTCACGCAGCTCATCGACCTGCACCAGATGGTGGTGGCGCATCCGTCCGTGACCGCCAACACCATGCAGGAGCTGGTTGCGCTGGCGCGCGCCAGGCCGGGATCGCTCAACTATGGCTCCTACGGCAGCGGCAGCCAACCTCACCTGCTGTTCGAGGCCCTCAAGGCGCAGACCCGTGTCCAGATCGCGCACATTCCCTACAAAGGCATCGCGCCGGCGCTCACCGCCGC
Source organism: Alphaproteobacteria bacterium (assembly GCA_016869335.1). Classification (GTDB taxonomy): domain Bacteria; phylum Pseudomonadota; class Alphaproteobacteria; order VGEJ01; family VGEJ01; genus VGEJ01. The sequence goes on from VGEJ01000264.1 coordinate 3,963, forward strand.
TATCGCCGGCGAGGTGCAACTCACGCTGGGCGGCGCGGGGACGACCCGTGGACATTTCCAGACCGGGC
>VGEJ01000265.1 GCA_016869335.1 Alphaproteobacteria bacterium
GGCGCCGGAGCTCGCGGCACTCGCGCGCGCGGCGCTGGTGATCGAAGCGATCGCCGAGAATGTCGAGGCCAAGCGCAACCTATTGCGTGCGCTCGCAGAGTGTTGCCCGGCGGCGATCCTGGCCAGCAACACCTCCTCGCTCTCGATCACGGCGCTCGCCGCGCCGTTGCCACGGCCCGGTCGGCTCATCGGCCTCCATTTCTTCAACCCGGCACCCGCTCTTCAACCCGGCACCCGCGATGCAGCTGGTCGAGGTGATCAGCGGGCTGGCCACCGATCCGGTCCACGCCGCCACCTGCAGCGCGACGATGCGCGCGTGGGGCAAGGTGCCGGTGGCGGTGCGCTCGGCGCCCGGCTTCATCGTCAACCGGGTGGCGCGACCCTACTATGGCGAGGCGCTCCGCCTGCTCGAGCTGGGTGCCGCCGATGCGGCGACGCTGGATGCGCTTCTGGTGGCCGCCGGATTCCCGACGGGGCCGTTCGCGCTGATGGACCTGATCGGCCTCGACATCAATCTGGCGACGACGGACTCGGTGTGGCGGGGGCTCCATTTCGACCCGCGGTACGCCCCGACGGTGCTGCAACGCGAGATGGTGGAAGCAGGCCGTCTTGGCCGCAAGAGCGGGCAGGGGTACTACGACTACGCGGCACCGCTGCCGGTGGCCCGGACCATGCCGAACGGACCGCGCCCGACGCGCGTGTTGGCGATGGGACAGCTCGGGCAGGCCGTCGGCCTGATGGCGCGCTTGGCCGCGGCCGGGGTGACCATCGACACGGCGGCCGGGCCGCCGCGCCTCGTCGTTGGTGATGTGATGCTGGCGCTGAGCGATGGCCGGCCGGCGACGCTTCACCCCGGGTCCGCCGCACCGGCGGTCGTGTTCGACTACGCGCGCGACTACGCGACGGTGCAGAGGTTGGCGATCGCGGCCGCGGCTCAAGCCCCGTCCCACGCCGCGGCCGCTGCGGCAGGCCTGTTGCAGGCCGCCGGAGTAGCGGTGAGCCAGGTTGCCGATGTTCCCGGACTGGTCGTGCTGCGCACGCTTGCGATGTTGGCGGCGACCGCGCTGAGCACCGTCGAGACCGGCGTCGCCAGTACCGCGGATGTCGATCTTGCGACGCGGATGGGCATGAACTTCCCCGTCGGACCGATCGCCGCGGCGGACGCGTTGGGTGCGGGGCGGGTCCTAGAGGTGCTCGCCCACCTCGCGACCTACGACGGCACGGGCCGCTATCGGCCGCCCGCCCTCCTACACAGTGTCGCCGCGGCGGGTGGGCGGCTCGGCGCGGCGCGCGCGGCTGGAAACGGCGCCGGGCCGCTGCCATACTGATCCCACCCGAGGCCGCCTCGGAACCGTCGCAAGCGAATACTGCACGAGGGCCGCCATGACGCCGCGTGGTCTCGATGACGAAGTCGCAGCCGTCACCTTCGACCACGATGACGAGAGCGTCGTCGTCATCGTCGGCTCTGGCGCCGGCGGTGGCACGCTCGCCAACGAGCTGTGTCAGCGTGGCGTCAACGTCGTGCTGCTGGAGGCCGGCAGGCGTTTCAAGACCACGGACTTCGTGAACGATGAAGCGACGATGTTCGAGATGCTGAGCTGGCTCGACAAGCGCTACACCGCCGGCGATACCCCGCTCACCACCGAGTGGCCGACGCTACCCACCTGGATCTGCAAGACGGTGGGGGGATCGAGCGTGCATTGGGCCGGACACGCGCTGCGCTTCCGCCCGCACGAGTTCAAGCCACGCACCACCTATGGCGCGATTGCAGGCGCCAATCTGATCGATTGGCCCATTTCGTTCGAGGAAATGCTGCCCTATTACGAGCGGGCCGAGGACAAGATGGGCGTGAGCGGCCGCGGCGGCCGCCCGGCGCTGCCGGGCAACAACAACTACCGGGTGTTCGCGCGCGGCGCAGAGCGCGTCGGCTACCGCGACTACGACGTGAGCCACATGGCCATCAACTCCGTGCCGCACGGCGGGCGCAACGCCTGCGACCAGATCGGCTTCTGCATGCAGGGCTGCAAGTCGGGCGCCAAGTGGTCGTCGCTCTACGCCGAAATCCCGGCCGGCGAGGCGACGGGGCGGCTCGAGGTGCGGGCTGAGTGCATGGCGCTGCAGATCGAGCACAATGCGCGCGGCCGGGTGTCCGGCGTGCTCTATGCAGACAAGGCGGGAGGTCACCACGTCCAGAAGGCTCGCGCGGTGTGCGTGGCCGGCAACTCGATCGAATCGCCCCGCCTCCTGCTCAACTCGGCCTCCGCCACGTTCCCCGACGGCCTCGCCAACTCCTCGGGCCATGTCGGCAAGAACTATATGCGCAACATGACGGGGTTCGTGTTCGCGACGTTCGAACGGCCGGTCAACATGCACCGTGGCGTGGCAGCGGCCGGCATCGTGCGCGACGAGTCGTGGCACGACCCCAAGCGTGGCTTCGCGGGCGGCTGGCTCATGACGACGTGCGGCCTCGGACTGCCGAACCTCGCGAGCTTCCTGACGCCCAGGGCCTGGGGGCGGTCGTATGCCGGCCTGCTCGAGCACTTCGACCACATGGCCGGGCTGTGGACGTGCGGCGAGGACATGCCGATGACCAAGAACGGCATCACCCTGCACTCGAGCGAGAAGGACCAGCACGGGCTGCCGGTGCCGATCGTGCACATCAACGAGCACCCGAACGACCGCGCCATGCGCAATCACAGCTACCGCCGGGCCTCGGAGCTCTACGTGGCGGCGGGCGCACGCCAGACGATCGAGGTGCCGCCGGTTCCGGGCTCGCACAATCTCGGCACCTGCCGGATGAGCGAGAAGGCGAGCGATGGCGTGTGCAACCGCATCGGGCAGGCGCACGACATCCCCAATCTATTCATCTCGGATGGCAGCCAGTTCGCATCCTCGTTCATGGGCAACCCGACACTCACGATCGTCGCGCTCGCGGTCCGTCAGGCCGAGCACCTCGCCGATCTCCTGCGGCGGAACGACACCTAGGGGGCGGGCATGAAGATCAGCCGCGACCGCATCCTCACCACCCACGTCGGCAGCCTGCCACGGCCCGACGATTTGGCGGCGCTGCTCGCCGCCCGCGATCGCGGCGAGCCCTACGACGCGCCCGCGCTCGCGGCGCGGGTCAAGCGCGCCACCGATGAGATCGTGGCGCGCCAGGCGGAGGTGGGCCTCGACGTCGTCAACGACGGCGAGATGGGGAAGTTCGTCTACGCCACCTACGTCAAGGAGCGGCTGCAAGGGTTCAAGGGCGAGAAGTCGCGGCCGGTGCCCAAGGACCTGCAGGACTTCCCGACCTATGCCAAGCGTCTCGGCTGGCCGGCGATCACCCGGCCGGTGTGCTCGGCCCCGCTCGCGTACATGGACCAGACCGCGATCAGCACCGACATCGGCAATCTGGCGGCGGCGTTGCAGGCGGTGAAGGTCGTAGAGGGCTTCATGACGGCGGCCTCGCCCGGGGTGGTGTCGGCGTTCCTGAAGAACGCCTATTACCCGTCGCACGAAGCCTATCTGATGGCGCTCGCCGATATCATGAAGCGCGAGTACGACGCCATCCACGCCGCGGGCTTCGTGCTTCAGCTCGATTGCCCCGATCTCGCCATGTCGCGCCACATCCACTTCAACGACGTGCCGCTCGAGACCTATCTCGCGATGCAGGCGCAGCAGGTCGAGGCGCTGAACCAGGCTACCCGCGATATCCCGCCGGAAGCGATGCGGCTGCACCTGTGCTGGGGTAACTACGAGGGGCCGCACCACCACGACGCGCCGCTCGAGGTGCTGCTGCCCAACATCCTCAAGGCGCGCCCGGCCGGGCTCTCGTTCGAGGCGGCCAACCCGCGCCACGCCCACGAATGGAAGGTGCTCAAGGCGGCGAGGCTCCCCGAAAGCAAGGTGCTGTTCCCGGGCGTGCTCGACACCACGAGCAACCGCATCGAGCACCCGGAGCTGATCGCCGACCGCATCTGCGTGTTCGCGGACATCGTCGGGCGCGAGCGAGTCATTGCCTCGACCGATTGCGGGTTC
>VGEJ01000266.1 GCA_016869335.1 Alphaproteobacteria bacterium
TGATCCCGCTCGAGGTCGGGATCGCGTTTCCGGAGGAGAGCGTGTCCTGGGTGATGCGGTCGGTGTTATGCGGGATGAAGCAGCTCTCGGCCGACAGCCCGCCGCGGTACTTGCCCGCGCCGCCCGAGTCCGGCTGCTCCTTGCGGTAGAGAAAGAGCATCGGAAACGTCTGCTCGGTGTGCTCGATGTTCGGCAGGAGGCAGATCGGCGTACGCGCCTGGCCGCCGGTCGAGATGCCATCGGCTCTCGAGAACGCGCCGATCGCGCCGCCGATCGGGTCGATCAACAGGTAGCCGTAGCGCTCGCCCCACTGATCGACGCCGCGGAAGATCGTCGCCGGCCATTGGCTGGTACCGCCGATGCAGATGATGTCGCCCCGCATCTCGGGGTCGGGGTAGATCATCTTGGAGAGCACGTTGTAGGCGGGGTAGAGCGAGATCTCCATCGCCTGCACCGGTGCGGTGGAGACCGAGGCGGGGTGGCGCGCGCAGGTGAAGGTGCCGGGCGTCGGATCGAAGCTGACATGGCGCAGCGCCCCGCCGACGGCGAAGTTCTGGTCCCAGCACAGAAGCTCGTTGATCGCCACCATGATCGAGCCACGCCAGCCCGAGTAGGTGGCGTTCATCGCGCCATCCTGCGGCGCGGTCCCGGCGTTCTCGAACGTCAGGTGCTCGCCTTCCTTGCGCAGGGTCAGGACCACGCGGTGGGTGCGGCGATCGCCGGGCCGGCAGGCCTCGACGTACGTCCGCTCCTGCCAGGTGCCGTCGGGCAACCGCGCCATCTTGGCGCGGAACGCCGCCTCGGCGTTGTCGATCACCTTCTTCATCACGCCCTTGACGGTGCCCGCGCCGTAGCGCCGGATCAGGGCGTGGACGCGCTCGCGCGCCCGCGTGTTGCCGGCCATTTGGGCGCGGAAGTCGAGGGCGACAAGCTCCGGCTTGCGCGAGGCGCGGAGGTACAGCTCCTCGATGTCGCGCCGGATCACGTCGTTCTCGATGATCTTCACCGGCGGGATGAGTATCCCCTCATCGAACGCGCTCTCGGCCGAGGGGCAGAAGCTTCCCGGCGTGATGCCGCCGATATCGTACTGGTGCAGGCAGTTCGTCACCCAGCAGAACAGCGCGCCCTCGTGGAACACCGGGCAGATCAGCATGACGTCCATCTGGTGCGCCGCGCCGACCCAGGGATCATTGGCCAAGAACATGTCTCCGGCGGCGATGCCGGGGTTGTCCGAGCGGTACTCCAGGATCCACTTCACCTGCGTGTCGGTGACCCCGGACATGTACTGCATGTACGGGCCGAAGTAGACGAACTCGGCGTCCTCGGTGAGGATCGAGGGGTTGAGATCGAGCGCGTACATGGCGACCGGCGAGCCCGAGATGCGCTGAATCGTGGCGCCATGCTCCTCGTTGATGTTCCACAGGTTGTGGCGCACCACCTCGTAGGTGACGGGATCGAGCTCGCGGTCGTAGTCGCGGTGGAGCGTGAGCCTGGGCGAGATGCGCAAGCTTCGCGGCGGCACGTAGGGGTTGGTCACGCCATCGAAGGCCGTGTCGGTCATCTCGCTGATGCGCGGCATCATCTGTCTCCTGGCGCCACACGCGGGGCGATGGCGAGCTCGAAGTTGCCGAACGCATCGACGAGCAACCTCTGCCCGGCGTGCACGACCACGGTGGTCGTCGCGGTCTCGACGATGGCGGGACCCGACAGGCGATTGCCGGCGCGGAGGCGCGCGCCATCGTAGATCGCGCTCGCCCGCGGCTGCGTTGCACCGGGCCACAGCACCGGTCGCGACGGCCGATGGGCCTCGCTGAGCACCTCCGCTTCGAGCCGCTCGGAGGCGACCAGGAGGGGCTTGGGCGTCGCCGCACCGGCCCGGCACCGCAGCGTGACGATCTCGAGCCGCGCTCCGGCGAACGACGCGCCACGGCCGTAGAGCCGCTCGTACACCTCATAGAAGTGGCGGCGCAGCGGCGCGACCGACCCGGCGCTCAACGCATCGCCCGCGATCGGCACCTCGACCTCGTTGATCTGACCGCGATGACGCATGTCGAGCGCGAACTGGAAGCGCTGGCGCTCGGTCACGATGCCATCCTCGGCAAGGGATTGGCTCGCCCGCGCGCGCAGGTCCGCGAGCCGCGCGTTGATCCGCGCGATATCGAAGGGCTCGGACTGGATATCGACGTGCTCGAACAGGTGCAGGATGTCGGCCGAGGCGGCACCGAACGCGCACCACGTGGCGGCCGTCTCGCGCTGTGGCACGATTACTTCGGCGATGCCAAGCTCACGGGCGAACACGCCGGCATGGACCGGTCCCGCACCGCCGAACGCAAACAGCACGAAGTCGCGGGGATCGAGGCCCTTCTGCACCGTGACCTTGCGGATGAGGTCGGCCATCTGGAACTCGGCGATGGTGCCGATACCACGCGCGCAGTCCGGGACGCTCATGCCGATCTCGACCGCGACCGCGGCGACGGCGGCCTCGGCCTTGGCGCGGTCGAGGCGCAGCGTCCCGCCGGCGAAGGTATCGGGGTCGAGATAGCCGACGAGGAGATCGGCATCGGTCACCGTCGCAGCGGTGCCGCCACGGCCATAGCACGCCGGGCCGGGCTCGGCCCCGGCGCTCTCCGGCCCGACCTTGAGCGCACGCGTGACTGGGTCGATCCACACCTTGCTGCCGCCGCCCGAGCCGATCGTCTGGATGTCCACCTTGGGCAGGAAGTACTCGTACTGGTTCACCAGGCTGCGGTGGGAGAAGACCGGCTCGCCGTCGTGGATGACGCCGACGTCGAACGAGGTGCCGCCCATGTCGGTGGTGATGATGTTGCGGTACCCCATCAGCGCCCCGACGTGGCGCGAGCCGGCGATCCCGGCAACGGGTCCGGAATCGAGGGTCAGCAGCGGCGCCTCAATCGCCTTGCGCACCGAGATCGTGCCGCCCGCGCACTGGGCGATCTGCAACGGCTCGCGATAGCCAAGCGCGGCCAGATCGCGCTCGACGCGGGCGAGATAGCTGGTCGTCGCCGGGCCGATATAGGCGTTGAGCGCGACGGCAGTGGTTCGTTCGTACTCGCCCCATTTCGGCACGAGCTCGTGCGAGCAGGTGACGAACAGGCCGGGTGCCCGCGCCTCCACCATCTCCTTGACGCGGCACTCGTGCGCCGGCGCCTTGAACGACCACAGGAAGCAGATCGCCAGCGCCTCGACGCCGGCGGCGAGGAGCCCCTCGATCGCCGCGGCCGCTTCCGCCTCATTCAGCGCCACCACCACGTTGCCAAAGCAATCGACGCGCTCGGAGACCCCGCGGATCAAGGACTTCGGCACGATCGGGTCGGGTTTGCGGCTCTCGGGGAAGTGGACGACGAGGCGGACGTCGCGGCCCGAGAGGCCGCGCGAGCCGCGCATGATGTGGATGACGTCCTCGTGGCCGCGGGTCGTGATCAGTCCGATCTTGGCGCCACGCTTCTGGATGACGGTGTTGGTGCCGACCGTGGTGCCGTGGGCGAGCAGCGCGATCGATCGGCACAGCTCGTCGAGCCCGATCCCGAGCTTGGCGGCCGCGACGCCCATCGCGGCGATGAGACCGGCGCCGAAATCGCGCGGTGTCGAGGGGGCCTTGGCGGTGACCGCCTGCCCCGCCTCATCGATCAGGACGCAATCGGTGAAGGTGCCGCCGATGTCGATGCCGCAGAGGTAGGAGGCCATGGCGGCCGTGCTGACGAACCGGCCGCCCGTTCCTCACTCCGCGGCGGCGGTGCGGACGATGTTGCCGGCGCGATCGCGACGATAGCCGACCTGCTCGACCCGCTTCTCCATGTCGCGGGGCCAGGTCACCTTGCCGGCATCATCGCCGCCGATGACCGCAAGCAGCACCTGCTCGCCCTCGCTCACGTTGCGGAAGCCACGATTGACCCCGACCGGCACCGAGACCACGTCGAACGGCTCGAGGATGACCTCGTTCTCGCCGCGCTCGCCCCAGTAGATGCTCCAGCGGCCGGTCAAC
>VGEJ01000267.1 GCA_016869335.1 Alphaproteobacteria bacterium
AGCGGCGGGCTCGCCGAGTACGGCGATGCCGCGCTGACCGGCGTGCAGCTCGCGGTGCGCGAGATCAACGCCCAGGGCGGCGTGCTCGGAGGCCGGCTACGCCTCGTCATCGAGGATAGCGGCACGACGCCGGGCCAGGCGGTGCGCGGCGCGCGGCGCCTGTTCGCGAGCGCACGGGCGGTCGGCATCGTCGGCGAGCTGTCGAGCACGGTGACCGCGCGCGTGCTGACGGATGTCATCGCCACGGCGCGCATCCCGCTAATCTCTCCGGCCGCCTCCGACGTGGCCCTGACGCGCCAAGCCCATGACGGCTTTTTCTTCCGTACCACGCCGAACGACAGCGCGATCGGGCGGGCGCTCGGATCACTCGCCGCGGCGCGCGGCATCGACCGGGTGGCGCTGGCGGTGCACGACACAGCATACGGTCGCGTGCTCGCCGATGCCTTTCGGTTGGCCTACGAGGCGCGCGGCGGGCGGGTGACCAACACCGCGCTGCTCGCCGAGGGCCGCGGCGTGCCGGACGATTTCCTTATGCGGCTGAACGACGGGGCGGGGGCGCTCGCCGTCCTGGTCCCGCCGACCGAGGGCAGTGCGATCGTCCGCCAGAGCACGGCGTTCGTCGAGCGCTTCCTGCTCGCCGATGGCTTCCGCTCCGCGGACCTGATCGCGGCGCTCGGCGGGCCGGTGCTCGATGGCTCACTTGGTGTTGCCGCGGGCACCCCGCCCGATGCCGAACCCGCGCGGCGCTTCGTCCAGGCCTACCGCGCCGCCTATGGCCACCCGCCCGCGCTGCCGTACGTCGATGCCGCCTACGACGCGACGTTCATTCTCGCGCTCGCGATCGAAAAAGCGGGGCGGACCTACGGCCGGGCAGTACGCGATACCGTGCGGCTGGTTGCGACCGTGCCCGGGGTGCGCGTCATGCCCGGGGAGTGGGGCACGGCGGCCGCGGCGATCGCCCGTGGCCGCGACGTCAACTACGAGGGCGCAGCCGGTCCGGCGGAGTTCGATCGCTTTGGCGACGTCGCCGCCGGCCTTGTCGGGTGGGAGGTCGACAACGGCCGCCCGGTCATCACCGCGCTGCCGCCGGACGCACCGTGACGACCTTCGGATAGGCCCGGCCGGGCTCAGCCGTCGAAGAACTCGATATGCCACGACATCTCGTCGGGCGTGAACGGGTACTCGTTGTTTTTTTGCGCTTTGACCAGGCCGTGCGGCGGAACGCGCGCCACGCTCCGTTGCAGCAGCGTCGCCGTACGCATGCTGAGGCCGGCGGCCCAGGCGAGTGCGACGACGGACTTGCCGCTGCGCGATTCCAGGATGCAGCGCGCCTTGGCCGCCGGCGCGCCGGCCATGCGGGCAAGCGCGAAGGTCACGAACTCGTGGTCCTTCTTGCGAATCTCGGCCGCGATGAGCGCGTCGTCGAGCGCGCCCGATGCGTGTAGCTGTCGGGCCCGCGCCTCGGGCGCCGTTACGTCCGGTGGCGACTCATCCTCGATCCGGCGGTGGACCGCAGCGCCGATCGCCTTCGCGGTCTCCTCGTCGAGGTCGCCGCGCTGACGCAGGCTGATGAGGAGCGACGAAGCGACAAAGCCGGCGACGCGCCTGAGCGCGCGCGGACCGAGGTCGTCGCGGCGCACCAGTGGCTCGTGCCAGGCTTCTCGCTTGGGAGCCCGTTCGATGATCTGGTCGAGCGTCTCTTCGCGGATCTGGGCGCTCGGGTTGGCTAGCAGGGCGGCGACCGCGGGCACGTCATCGCTGGCCACGATGGCGTCCGAGACACGGGCGCTGACGGTGCGGCGGCGCGCAATCGCGGTGGGTGCACCGTTGCAATGCACCTTGGTCACGATCTCGACCAGCACGTCATCGCTCAAGAGCGGGGAGTACTCGAGGATGGGTGCGGCAACGATCTCCTCGAGATCCCGCGCCAGGCGTTCCACCACGGCGACCGGCGCGAGCCGCGAGTTCTTCAGCTCCTCGGCGAGGATCCGGCGCACCCGCGGGAGCTGGTCACCGGCCAGAACGTCGAGCGCCTCGGTCGTGAGGTCGCGCACGCGGGAACGCGCCTGGGGTGGCAGATGCGGCAGCACACGCGCGATCTTGAGCGCAAGATCGCACCGCACCTCATCGTCGGCGTCGTGCGCCAGAATGACGTCCGCCTGAGGCGGGGTCGAGCGGTTGGCGGCTATCGCGCGGCGCACTTCCGGCGCCGCGTCCTCAGCCAAGTAGTAGAGGATCTCCGGCTCCGTGTCGGCTCGAGTGGCCAGGCCGTGCCGCTCGGCCACGCTGCCGGCGGCCGCGATCTCTTTGGCGTCGTCATACGCGGGGGCGGGACCCGGAGCCGCCGGGCGGGCGCCGCGCGCCGCATTCCGCGAGGTCATGGCCGCCACTCCGCCACTCCCTCGCGCGGCCGGCCCCGGGACGATGGCGTAGGTGCCCTTCCCGCTGCGCTTGGCCGGATACATCGCCTGATCCGCCCGCGCGATCAGTCCTTCCAGGTCCTTGCCGTCCCCGGCGTCGCTAAGCGCGGCGCCAACTGAGATGCCAAGCGGCGCCGCGCGGGCCGATTGCGGCGCGAGGGCGGCGGCGCTCGCCAGCAAGGTTGTGGCCGTGGCCGTGGCTCTGGGTTCATCGAGTTCCTCGATCCATAGCGCGAACTCGTCGCCACCGAGCCGCGCAACGAGATCGCCGGCGCGCGACTCGCGGCGCAGGAGATCGGCCAGGGTCCGCAACACCGAGTCGCCGGCAGCGTGGCCGCGCTCGTCGTTGACAGCCTTGAAGTTGTCGAGATCGACGTAGAACAAGGCCGCGCTCCGGTTCATGCGGGCCAAGTGGGCGAGGCGTCGTTCGAGGTCCTCCAAAAAGGCGCGCCGGTTGAGGACGCCGGTCAGCTCGTCGGTCCGCGACAGGCGCTGCAGCGCCGCCCGGTCCGCGATCTGGGCGAAGGCGATGCCGAGGTGGTTGCCGACACCCGACACGAGCGCGCGCTCCTCCAGCACCCACCGTCCGCCGCGCCCGCGCCATACCGATCGCGCCGGTAACGATGCCGTGGTGGCGCGCGGGCGCGAGCAGGATCGCATGATCGCCGGCTTCGATGGCGCGCACGCGCTCGGAGGCGGCATCCTGGGTCATCGCGTCTACCACCGCGCCGGCCATCGCGGGCGAAACCGCTTCGGCGGGGTGGGCAACGGCCAGCTCGTAGCGGCCATCGACATCGCAACGCATCACCCAGCATGCGCTCACATCGAGTGCCGCCGCGGTGGCCTCGGCGGCAACCTGCAGCGTGCGTTCCGGTTCGACCTCGTTGCGCATCGCCTGGACGATGCAGCCGAGCACGGCCCTCGCGGTTGCGCGCGCGCGCCAGCGCCGCCTCGCGCTCGCGCGCGGCCGTCACGTCACGGCAGAGGCCGCGGACCCCGCGCCAGACGCCGCCCGCGTCATAGACCGGCACGCACGAGACGCTGAGGCAGGCGGCGCGGCCGTCGGCTCGGCGCACCCAGAGCTCCTCCTGGTCGAGCGCGACCCGGCTTTCGAACGGCAACGGGTCGGGCGGCTCATGCTCCGGGTCAAGCAGCCGCCGGGCGCGCCGCTGGTTGAGTTCGCGCGCCGAAAAGCCGAGCGCGCCGCGCGGCGAGACGAAACTGAAGCGCCCATCCGCCGCAGTCTCCCACGCGAAATCCGCCGAACAGGCGACGATGTCCTTGAATAACTGGCGCGAGGCGATCAGCGCCTCGATTAGGTTGTGCTCGATCGTAGCGTCACGATCGAGACGAGCACGGGAGAGGGCGGCGAAGCGAGCGGGAGCCCGCTCAGCTCGAGGCTGAGCACGCCCGCAGCGCCCGCGATCTCCACCTTCGCCGCCGTCGGGGCGCCGCCACGCGCCTGCTCGATCAGGTCGGCGATGGCGCTGATTGCGCCAACGAGCGGCGCGGCCTCCGCATTGTGCGCGAGGATGGCACCATCGGCGTCAACCACCAGCACCGG
>VGEJ01000268.1 GCA_016869335.1 Alphaproteobacteria bacterium
CGATGAATGGCCACACGCGCGCCGCGCCCGAGCCGATGACCACGCCCCCGGGCGGCGCCGCGGCCACGGCGGCTGCCGCAGCCGCGGCCGTCAGCGCTTGCGGCGCTGACAAGGGCTGGTGCATCGGGCCGAAGATCTGGGCGTACACCTCACCGCGTCGAGCATCGAGCACCGCCAGAACCGAGCCATCGAACGGCGCCATCTCCGCCACGGCTTCAAGCGTGCCGACGCCGATGATCGGCTTGCCGAGCGCCAGACTCAGGCCGCGCGCCGTGGCAAGGCCGATGCGCAATCCCGTGAAGCTCCCCGGTCCGATCGTGACCGCGAGCGCGTCGAGATCGCGATACCCGATTCCGGCTTCCTTGAGCACGCCCGCGATCATCGGCAGGAGCGCCTCGGCGTGAGCCTGGCCGCGCTCGTCGCGCCGCCGCGCCGCGACCCGGCCGGCACACCAGATGGCCGCCGAGCAGGCCGCGAGCGCGGTGTCGAGTGCCAGGATGCGCACGCCCGGCGCGTTACTCGATCCGGCAGGCTTCGTCGAAGTCGAGTCGCGGACCGCGCGGGCGGAGACCGCTGCCATCGCCGTAGCCCAGGTTGATGAGGAAGTTGGAGCGCCAACGACCGTCGGGGAAGAACGCCTGATCGAGGCGCGCGTTGTCGAAGCCGGACATGGGCCCACAATCGAGGCCGAGGGCGCGCGCGGCGATCAGCAGGTAGGCACCTTGCAGCGAACCATTGCGCAACGCGTGCGTCGTCAATGCCGTCGGATGGCGTTCAAACGCGGCCGCCGCCCCCGGGTTGAGCTTGGCCGCCATCGCTTCCGGAAACCGCGTGTCATAGGCGACGATCACCGTTGCCGGTGCTGTCATCGTCTTCTCGACGTTGCCGGCATCGAGGCATGGCCGAAGCTTCTCCTTGGCCTCTGCCGACAGCACGAACACGAAACGGGCGGGGCAGCAGTTGGCGCTGGTCGGACCGAGCCGCGCGAGCTCGTAGACACGCTGCAGGACCGTAGCGTCAAGCCGCGAGGGCAGCCAGGCGCGATAGGTGCGCGCCGCGCGGAAGATAGCGTCAAGACCCTCGTCCGCCACGACACCCATTACCGAAGCCCTCCGCATGATCCGCTTTTTTCCCTATCATCCGGCGATCATGGTCACCACCAAAAAGCGCCACCGCTTGCGTCCGCTGATGGCGGCGCTCCTGTCGTTCGCGGCCGGCCCGGCGTTTGCTACCGACGGCGCGGCGATCTTCGCCTACCACAGTTTCGGCGCGACCGACGTGCCCGGGGCCGCACTGAGTCTAGCGCAGCTCGAATCACATCTCGCCGAGATCGCCCGCGGTCACTACGTGGTGCTTCCGCTGCCAGAGATCGTGGCTGCGTTGGGTTCCCGACGCGCGCTCCCCGACCGGGCCATCGCGATCACGGTGAATGCTGCCGACCGCTCGGTCTACGACGAGGCTTGGCCGCGGCTGCGCGCGGCGAGACTGCCGTGGACGTTATTCGTGACCACGAGCTGGCTCGACCACAACGACGGCCGCGGCCTGACCTGGGACGAGGTGCGCGAGCTCGCGGCCGGCGGGGTAACGATCGGCAGCCAGGGCGCGACCCATGCCCATCTGCCGGAGCTGACACCGGGCGCCATCGCGGCCGACGTCGCGACGGCGATACGGCGGCACGTGGCCGAGCTCGGGGCAGCGCCTGAGCTGTTCGCCTACCCCTACGGCGAGTGGAGCAGCGCCGTGAAGGACGCCCTGCGGGAGGCGGGTGTGCGCGCAGCGTTCGGCGAGCAGTCGGGCATCGCCTACGGCGGTGACCTCCTGGCGCTGCCGCGCTTCACCATGTCGCGCGCGTTCGGCAACCTCGACCGCTTCCGCACCGCGGCCAACGCCCTGCCGCTCCGGGTGCGGGACATCACCCCGCGCGAGATGTTCCGGCCGACCAATCCCCCGCAGCTTGGTTTCACGCTGGCGGAGCCGATCACTGACCTCGACCGGCTGAGCTGCATCGCCGCGCACGAGAACGAACCGGCGGCGATCGAGCAGATCGGCGAGCGCATCGAGGTGCGGTTCCACCAGCCGTTCCCGCCCGGGCGGGGGCGGGTCAACTGTATTCTGCCCATGCCCGACGGCCGCTGGCGCTGGCTTGGGCTTCAGTTCACCATGGCGCCCTCCTGATCCAGAAGCCCGAGGAGAACACGATGTATCGCCCGAATCGTCTGAAGGCGCGTCTCAAGGCCGGCGAGAGGAACCTCGGCTGCTGGTTGTGGCTCGGCAGCGCCGCGGCTGCCGAGATCGTGGCCTTCGCCGGCTTCGACGCGCTGCTGATCGACCACGAGCATGGGCCCGGGGATTTCCTTTCCGCGGTCGATATGATGCGGGCGATGGCGGTCGGCCAGGCGACCATCGTAATGCGTGTCGAGGGCAACGACCCGGTGTACCTCAAGCGCGCGCTCGATGCCGGAGTCGAGGGTGTCATGATCCCCGGCATCGATACCCGCGCCGATGCCGAGCGCGCCGTCGCCGCCTGTCGCTATCCGCCGCTCGGCAATCGGGGTGCCGCGTTCAGTGCGACGCGCGCCTCCGACTACGGCATGCGCGCCGCCGAATACGCCAAGACCGCGGCCGACAATCTGGTGATCATGTTGCAGATCGAGTCGGCGACGGCGGTGCACAACGTGCGCGAGATCGCCGCGGTCGAGGGGGTCGATATGCTGTTCATCGGCCCCACCGACCTCTCGGGCAGCGTCAAGAAGTTGATGGCCTTCGACGACCCCGAGGTCAGGTCCCTGATCGCCGAGGCCGAACGCGGCATCAAGGCGGCCGGGCGCGCGCTCGGCGGCATCGCGATGAAGGGCGAGAGCATTCCGGACAGGTTCGCGCGCGGCTACGACCTCATCGTCGCCGGGGGCGATGCCACGTTCATTCGCGATGGCGCGGCCGCGCTGCGGGCGTCGGCCGGGCGCTGAGGGACCCTCAGACGGCGCGCACCGAGACGATGTCGGGCACGTAGTGCCGCAACAGGTTCTCGATGCCGTTCTTGAGCGTTGCCGTCGAGCTCGGACAGCCGGCGCACGAGCCCCGCATGTGCAGCAGCACGACGCCGTTGCGGTAGCCCTGGAACACGATGTCGCCGCCGTCCTGGGCGACCGCTGGGCGGACGCGCGTGTCCAGCAGTTCCTTGATCGTGGCGATGATCTCGCGGTCCGGGCCGGTCTCGTCGGCCACGGTGGCCGCCTCGTCCTCGGCGATCACCGGTTGGCCACTCATGAAGTGCTCCATGATGGCGCCGAGGATGGCCGGCTTGACGTGCGCCCAGGCGATGTCCTCGGCCTTGGTGACGGTGATGAAATCGCTGCCGAGGAACACCCGGGTCACGCCCGCCACCCCGTAGACGCGGCTGGCCAGGGGCGAGCGCTCGGCCCCCTCAATGGTGGTGAACTCCGCCGTTCCCGCCGCCATCACGGCCCGTCCCGGCAGGAATTTGAGGGTCGCCGGATTAGGGGTCTGCTCGGTCTGGATGAACACGGCGCGCTCCCGCTCTATGGGGGTGTAGCTCCTAACATGGCGGGCGGCGGGGCCAAGATCAAGCTTGCTCGGCCGCGGATGTCCGCGGACGGCACCTGGGCGCGCCCGGCCTAGGTCAGCTCGTCCACCTGCTCGTTCGTCAGCGTCCCGGGGACGATGGTGATCGGGATGCGCATGCTCCCCGACATCCCCCCCGCCAGCGAGCTGACCAGCGGGCCAGGCCCTTCCGGCCCGGGCGCCGCCCCCAACACCAGAATCCGGATGTCGGGGTCCTCCGCGATCAGGGCCAGCACCTCATCCCGCCGCCGGCCCTCGCGGACGACCAGCTCGGGTATCACGCCGGCGCTGTGGTTGACGTCCGCCGCCAGGCTCTGCAGCAGCGTCTCGGCCTCGGCTCGGGCTTCCTCCCGCATCAGGTTCCCGACCGCCGCCCAGTGTTGGAAATCGGCAGGAGATC
>VGEJ01000269.1 GCA_016869335.1 Alphaproteobacteria bacterium
CCGCCGGCGCCATCGGCGTTGGCGGCGAAGCCCATTCCGTCGCGCATCGACTTGCCGACGCCGGTCATGCACTCCTCGCCGTAGACGGTGTAGTCGCGCTCGACCTCGGCAAACAGCGCCGTGTCGCCAAGCCGCACACGGTCGCCCGTGGTCGGGCCGAACATCGCGGCGTATTCCTTGCGCGTCATGGTCGCCATGGCGGTCCTCCCAGCCGGCCGGCGTCAGGCCCCTTTGAAGCCGCGGGCGCGCGCCCGCTTGAGCGCCTGTCGCTTGGTCTCGGCCGAGCGCACCGAGCCGTTCGTCAGATTGTTCAGGCCGGTTGCCTCGCCGGTACCGGCGATTTCGGTGAGCGCCACCGCACGGCTCTGGCCCGGCTCGAAGCGCAGCGTGGTCCCCGAGGGGATGTCGAGGCGCATGCCGAAGGCGGCGGCACGGTCGAACGACAGCACGCGGTTGACCTCGAAGAAATGGTAGTGGCTGGCGACCTGCACGGCGCGGTCGCCCGTGTTGAGCACGGTGAGCATGGCCTTGCGTCGGCCGGCATTGAGCTCGATGTCGCCCGACCCGAAGATGATCTCGCCCGCCCGCCGCTCGCTCGAGTCGGCAAGCGGATCGGCGCCCGGACGGATCGGCGTGTGCACCGTGATCATCTTGGCGCCGTCGGCGAACATCGCCTCGACCTGGATCATCGGGACGAGCTCGGCCACCCCCGGCATCACGTCATCGGTCGTCAGCAGCGTCGAGCCGCGGCTCATCAGCGCGGCGAGCGATTGGCCCTCGCGCGCCTGGGTGAGAAGCTCATCGCAGATGTAGGCGACGGCTTCGGGCCCCGACAGCTTGATGCCGCGGGCGCGGTGCTTGCGGGCGAGCTCGGCCGCGCTGAAGATCGTCAGACGCTCGAGTTCGGTCGGCGTAAGATGCATGCGGCTTCCTCCCTTTCGGCCGGCCTGGCGGCTCTTACGCCTCAGTTTACGGGAGTTCCCGCCGCGGCACGAGGATCTCGCTCCGCGCGGAACCGTCAGTTCGCGAACAGGCGGCTGTCCTGTACCTCGTGGCGCATCATCGCAATATCGGCAGCGGGAGAGAAGGCCATGAGCCGCGCCGGTTCCGGCTCGGCCAGCAGCGCCGCGGCAGAAGGACGCAGCGCGGCGATGATGTGCTGTACCTCGATGTGGTTGACCAGCCCCAGGCGGAGAGCGGCGCCGAGCAATCCGGCGCTGAAGGCGTGCAGCGACACGGCCGCAGCGGCGTCGGCCGTGAGCCCGGCACCGTGCCACACCAACCCCTGGACCGCCGGCGCGTGGCCCGGCGAGTCGCCGGCGAGGACCCGGTCCCGATAGCCGGCGGCGTTCGGGGTGCCGAGCCGAGAGTGGACTCCGAGCAGCGCCCGGCCGCTGCGCCGCGAGCCCTCGCGCAGCTCGCGGGCCAGGGCGAGCGCCTCGAGCTCGCGATCGAGGGCGGCCACCGCGTCGAGGTCGTCGCCCGCGCGGTAGGCGCGCAGCAGTGCCGGGCGGTCGCATGAGGCCCAGCGGTGGCGGAGCTGGCCAGTGATGAAGCCGGCCACGTCCGCGGCATCGCGCACCGCACCGTCCGCCGCCAGTGTTTCGAGGCCCCACGAAAACGAGACCGCGCCCGAGGGAAAGAAGCTGTCGCCGTGTTGCAGGGCGGCGAGGAGCGCCTCACTCATCGGCGGGACGGACCTTGCCGGCGGCGATCAGGGGCGCCAAGCGGTCGAGGTAAGCCTGCACCGGCCCCTCGCGGGCGACCAGAAGGCGCTCGCCGGCGAACCGGACGCGCCAGTGCAGGTTGCCGGCGTGATAGCCGAGCTCCAGGGCCGCGGCAGCATCGCGCGGCGCCAGCGCGAGCCAGCTCTCCTCGCGCATACGAACAACGATGGCGCGCGCCGGCTCGAGCACGAGCACCGAGCCGTCGGCCAGGTGTTGGTCGCGCGCCAGCGCGATGGCGCACTCGGTGCCGTGGTCGGTCCGCGCGCGCACGCGGTGACGCAGCGTGTCCTCGCGATCGAGCACCAGGTATTCCACCGCACCCGCGTGCTCGAGCCGGTGCAGCGGCTCGGCCAGCGCCGCATCGGTCGCAAAGCCGATGATCCCGTTGAGTCTCAACACATGAGCCATCCCGCCCACCGCCGCGCCACGCGGGACAATACCACGCCGGGCGGGGTGTGTTTTCGATGGCGCAGCGCGCGGCTTGACTCGATCGGCGCATGCGACCTTTCTAGAGGGGCAGAGCCATGGGAGCCGCCATGAGATTGCCGACGCCAGCGGGGATCCGGGACGCCCTCGCCCTGGTTCGACGATACCTTCCGCTGACCCCGCTCTACCGCTCGGAGCTGTTGTCGGCCGCGCTCGGCGCCGATGTCTGGCTCAAGGTCGAGACGGTCTCGCCGATCGCCTCGTTCAAGCTGCGCGGCGCGAGCGTCGATATCGCGCGCGCACGGGCGCGGGGCGCCATCCGCCGCATCGTCACCTCCTCCACCGGCAACCACGGCCAAGGCGTGGCGTATGCCGCGCGCCTCCTCGGCATCGGCGCCGACGTCTTCCTTCCTGCCCAGGCGAACCCGCTGAAGGCAGCGACCATCGCCGCTTTCGGCGCGACCCTGCATCGGCATGGCGCCGACAACAACGTGGCCAAGGCCGAGGCCCAGCGCTTCGCCGCCGCGCACGGTCATCACTTCGTCGATGATGGCGAGAGCGTGGACCTCATGGAGGGCGCAGGAACCGTCGGTCTCGAGATCGTCGAGGCGCTAGCCGATGTCGACCGTATCTATGTGCCGGTGGGCGATGGCGCGCTGCTCGGCGGCTCCGCCTGCGCCGCCAAGTCGATCCAGCCGCGGACGCGCGTGATCGGGGTGCAGGCGGAAGGAGCACCGGCGCTCACCCTCAGCTATCACGCGCGCCGGGCGATCGAACATCCGGTCGCAACGATCGCCGACGGCTTGGCGAGCCGAACCCCGGCCGCGCTCGCGTTGGCCGCGCTGTGGCAGTTCGTCGATGATGCGACCGTGGTCTCTGATGATGACCTGCTCGCGGCAATCCACAGTTTGGCGGAGTCAGCACACGTCCTGGTCGAGCCGGCCGGGGCGGCGGCGCTTGCCGGCGCCTGGTCGCAGCGCCAGGCGCTCGCCGGACAGCGCATCGTGCTCGTGCTGACGGGAGCTAACGTCACGATCGAGGTCTTGCGGCGCGCCCTGAACTCGCCCGCCCTGTTCACGCTGGCGACCGGGACTGGGAACGCGCCTGAGCCGTGACAAGGGAGGACGGGATGGCGACACGCGGAACGTTCACGATGGTAGAGAATCCGGTGCCGTGGCCGAACGGCGCGCGCTGTGCCGTCGCCTCCACCTGGAACCTCGACGCCGACAGCATTCTCCACCTCGCGCACCCTGATGTAGCCGACCGGATCACGCTCGCGTGCGTCCGCGATGGCCGCCGCGGTGGTTTCGAGTGCTCCCCGCCCACGGGGCGATCCAGGGGTGTCAGAAAGGACGGCGCCCCCCTTTTGAGGCGCCCGGCCGGCTGAACGTAACGCGACGAAGCGGCCCGCCAATCGAGGCCCAAGCGGCGTTCGATCTGTGGGCCAAGTTGTGGGCACGGCCGAGTCGTCTAACCAAATACCGCAGAAACCAGCCGTTTATTGATCGTCGTTGGCGGACCCGGCGAGATTCGAACTCACGACCTCTGCCTTCGGAGGGCGTTTTGCCGGGGCGACACCGTCCGACATGCGATGACACAATTACGCAATATCAATGGATTAGAGGACATTGCGCGACAGAGGCCGACACTGATACGCTTCCCAGCGGGTGCTAGTTGGGTGCTAGCACCCGGATCGGCGCCCACTTAGGAGGTGTCGCGTGGCGGGGTCAGTGAAGCTCACCAAGGCGATCATCGACCGGATGAAGCCGGGTGAAATCGCGTTCGACGGTGTCGTGATGGGCTTCGGCGTTCGCTACCA
>VGEJ01000270.1 GCA_016869335.1 Alphaproteobacteria bacterium
GCCGCCAAGCCCGCGCCGGTGCGGGCCGAGATCGGCAGCGGCGGCGGTAACCGCTCCCACCACTCCGGGCGCAGCGGCGCACGGTCGGTCTTGTTCGCGACCACGATGCACGGCTCGACTGCCAGCGCCAACGCGGCCTCCTGGGCATCCCCGGTACAGTCGAGCACGACGATACGGAGATCCGCGTGATCTGCGCGCGCCAGCGCCCGCTGTACGCCCTGGGCCTCGATCTCGTCCGCAGCCGCACGAATGCCCGCGGTGTCGGCGACGACGAGCGGGCTGCCGCACAGCTCGAGCCGGACTTCCACGACGTCCCGAGTCGTGCCCGCACGGGCCGCCACGATGGCCGCCTCCCGGCCCGCCAGGCGGTTGAGCAGGCTCGACTTGCCGACGTTCGGCGCGCCCAGTATCACCGCCGAGAACCCGTCCCGTAGGCGCTCCCCGGCCCGGCCGTCGGCGAGCGTGCAGGCGATCTCCCGCGCGACCGCGGCCGCCTCGACCGCGAGCGCACTCACGACCGTGGCCGGGATCTCTTCATCCGGGAAATCGAGATACGCCTCGACGTGTGCCAGCGCCCGGACCAGCGTGACGCGCCACGACCGGCAGCGCGCCCCTAACCCGCCCTCGAGCTGGCGCAGCGCCTGGCGCCGCTGAGCCTCAGTCTCGGCCGCCACCAGATCGGCAATCGCCTCGACCTGGGTCAGGTCGAGCTTGCCGTGCTCGAAGGCGCGGCGGGCGAATGCTCCGGGCTCGGCCGGCGTAACGCCCGGCAGCGCGTCCAGCGCCGCGGCAACAGCCTCGATCACCGCACGGCCGCCGTGGACGTGAAGCTCCGCCATGTCCTCGCCCGTGAAGCTCGCCGGGCCCGGGAACCAGACCACCAAGCCGCGATCGATGCGAGCGCCCTCGCCGTCGCACAGAACGGTGTGCCGCATGGTGCGCGGCGGTGGCAGCGGGCGCCCCGTCAGCGTCGTCACCGCTTGCGCCGTCGCTGGGCCGCTCAGGCGGAATACGGCTATGGCCGATCGCCCGCGGGCGGTGGCAAGCGCGTAGACCGTGCTCGTGTTCAGTCCGCCGGCACGGTCTGCTCGTTGCGCAGGAGCAGCCGTTCGACCAACCGGCCCCCGATAACGTGCGTCGTCAGGATTTCGTCGAGGTCGGCCTCGTTGCGATAGGTGTACCAGACGCCCTCCGGGTAGATCACCATGGTCGGCCCGAGCGCGCAGCGGTCGAGGCAGAGCGCGGCGTTGACGCGCACCGTGTCGAGCCCGAGCGCCTTGGCCCGCGCCTTCATGTAGTTGCGCAAGCGTTCCGAGTCCTTGGCCTTGCAGCAGCCCTTAGGGTGCTCTGCCGGGCGCTCGTTCACACACACGAAGACGTGGCGAGTGAAGAACGGCGGCTCGGGCCGCTCAGGACCGCGCGCGGCGACGCTGGCCGTGTTCATGATGCTCGTCTACCTTGATCCCGCGCGCCCTTTTCGTCGCTGGGGCGCTCGCCCATTCTTAGGACAGCGAGACGGTAGCCCGCAACCAGTCCTCTCGCCCAGGTACCGGCCCGATGACCCTCCGCAACGTGCTCGCCTTCGAGACCAGCCCCTACCTCTTGCAGCACAAGGACAATCCGGTGGCCTGGCAGCCGTGGAGCGGCGCGGCCTTTGCTGCCGCCCGCGAGACGGCGCGCCCGATCCTGCTCAGCGTGGGGTACGCCGCCTGCCACTGGTGCCATGTCATGGCCCACGAGAGCTTCGAGGATCCCAAGATCGCCGCGCTCATGAACGAGCTGTTCGTCAGCATCAAGGTCGATCGCGAGGAGCGTCCCGACATCGATGTGATCTACCAGCACGCTCTCGCCCTGCTCGGCCAGCAGGGCGGCTGGCCGCTGACGATGTTTCTGACGCCCGAAGGCGAGCCGTTCTGGGGTGGCACCTACTTCCCGCCCGCGCCGCGCTGGGGCCGGCCCGGCTTCGCCGAGGTGCTGCGCCAGATCCACGCCGTCTATCACGGCGCGCCCGAACGCATCGCGCAGAACCGGGCAGCACTACAGTCCGGGCTCGCCGCGCTCGGCGCGCCGCGCGGCACCGCGCCGGTGGCGGCATTCACGCCGACCGTTCTCGACCAGGTCGCCGAGGCCGTTCTCAGCCATGTCGACATGGTCCACGGCGGGCTCAGCGGGGCGCCGAAGTTTCCGCAGTGCTCGTTGTTCCAGTTCTTATGGCAGGCCTGGTTCCGGACCGGCCGGCCCGCCTACCGCGCTGCGGTTCTGAACACGCTGGACCGCATGTGCCAGGGCGGGATCTACGATCACCTCGGCGGCGGCTTCGCGCGCTACAGCACGGATGAGCGCTGGCTGGTGCCGCACTTCGAGAAGATGCTGTACGACAACGCCCAGATCCTGGAACTGCTTGTCGCGGCCTGGCGCGAGACCGCCGCGCAGCTCTATCGCCAGCGCGCGGCCGAGACCGTGGCCTGGGTCCTGCGCGAGATGACGACGCGCGAGGGCGCCTTCGCCTCCAGCCAAGATGCCGACAGCGAGGGCCGCGAGGGTGCCTTTTACGTCTGGACCGAGGCCGAGATCGACGCCCTCATCGGCCGGCGCGCCGCGGCCTTCAAGGACGCGTACGGCGTCACCGCGGCCGGCAACTGGGAGGGGCAAACCATCCTCAACCGCAGCGACCGCTCGGGCCTCGACGCGGCCGGCGAAGCGGAGCTCGCGGAGGCTCGCGCCCTATTGTTGGCGGCGCGCGAGCGGCGGCCCAAGCCCGGCTGGGACGACAAGGTGCTGGCCGACTGGAACGGGCTTGCGATCGCTGCCCTCGCCGGCGCTGCGGTCGCGTTCGGCGAGCCAGGCTGGCTTGCGGCCGCCGAGCGCGCCTTCGCGTTCATCGTCGCCGCGCTCGGCGAGGGCGATCGGCTCCGGCACAGCTTCCGCGACGGCCGCGCCAAGCACGCCGGCCTGCTCGAGGACTATGGCGCCATGGCGCGGGCCGCCTTGGCCCTGTATGAGGCGACCGGCGCGCCGACGTATCTTGACAATGCCGCACGCTGGGTGCGGGTGTGCGATTCCCGCTTCTGGGATGCTGCGCACGGCGGCTACTTCCAGACGCCTGACGACGGCGACCAGCTCATCGTCCGCGTGCGCCACGCTGCCGACAACGCCACGCCTGCCGGCAATGGCCTGATGCTGGGTGTGCTCGCCCGCCTCCACCTCCTGACCGGCGAGCCGGCCTACCGGACACGGGCCATGGCCTTGGCGGCGGGCTTCCTCGGCGAGCTCGATGGCCATTTCATAGGGCTGGCGACGCTCATGAACAACGTCGAGGTACTCAACCGGCCGATCCAGATCGCGATCGTCGCCGGCAACGCGGCGGCCGATACGGTAGCGCTGCTCGCCGCGGCTCACAACGCGAGCCTGCCCTACCGCTCGGTCCACGTGCTCGATCCCGATTCGGCACTGCCCGACTGGCACCCGGGCGCCGGCAAACGGGCCGTCGCCGGCCGCGCCACCGCCTACGTCTGCGTCGGCATGACCTGCTCGCTGCCGGTGACCGGGCCGACGGAACTCCTCGCCGCGCTACCGCGACCACCGGCCGGCGACTGATGGCGAAGCGCGCCCGGGGCCGTGACAAGGCGCGGTCGGCGGGCTAGGTTGAGTGCAAACGGGAGATAATCGGCCAATGGCGGGCAGCGAAATCCAGATCAAGGGCCCGGACGGATCCTTCATGGGCTACCTCGCGGCGCCGGCGGGCGGCCACGGGGCCGGAGTCGTGGTGATCCAGGAGATCTTCGGAGTCAACGCGGTCATCCGCGGGGTAGCTGACTGGCTGGCCGGGGAAGGGTACTTCGCGTTGTGTCCGGATCTCTTTTGGCGTCAGGAACCGGGCATCCAGCTCACCAACCAGTCCGAACAGGAGTGGCAGCGCGCCTGGCAACTCTATCAA
>VGEJ01000271.1 GCA_016869335.1 Alphaproteobacteria bacterium
TCGGGTCCTCGCTGTGGAATGACCACACCATGCCGTAGTCGATCACCTCCGACACCGCGAACCCCGCTGCCCTGAGCCGGTCGCGGACACCGAATAGCTCGACCTTGCTGCCGACCGTGAACGAGACATGATCGAAGCCGCGTCGCTCGCCCTGGGGACGCGCCTCGCGCGGGCCCGCCTTGGGATACTCGAAGAAGGCGAGCTGGTTCGGTCCGAGGCGGAAGATGTAGTGCCGGAAGCCGTTGACGCCTTTGCCGAGAAACAGCTCGAGCCCGAGGAGATCGCGATAGAAGCGGGTCGTTTTCACCAGGTCGTCGGTAACCATCGCGAGGTGGTTGATCGAGGTCAGTGGCACACCGGCCTCCCATCGCTGCCTCGCACCAAGCTAGCACGGGACGCGGACGTCTGGCACATCGCGGCTAGGCCAAAAAGCGCCGCACCACGCCACCGGAGCTGACCAGGAACAGGCCGGCGAACATCGCGAGCAGTGCGGCCCACACCCAGACGCTGAAGGCATCGCCAAACGCGAGGATGCCGATGAACACGCCGATCAGGGTGGCGATGTAATTGACCGTCGAGAAGAACACCGGACCGGCGATGCGGATGATCTCGAACATCAGCACATAGATGACTGCGGTGTTCAGCATGGCCCCGAGCACCGCCAAGTGGCCATCGCCGAACGGGCCGTCGAAGAACCACCAGGCGCGATCGATCGCCACCACCGGGATCATCATCAGCGCGCCGGCGCCGACCAGGCCGAAGGTGAGCGGCAGCGAGCGCGCGGCCGGCGGGCGCATCAACGCGATCGCCACGGTGCATACCGCGTAGCAGACGGGCGCGATCAGCGCGAAAGCCATCCACCCGGCCATGTCCGGCCCGGGCAGGCTGGTCTGCGGCACCAGGACGAACAGGACCCCGACGAAGCCCAGCGCAATCCCGCCGAGCCGCAGCCAGGCGAAGCGGTCGAGGCGGGCGACCAGCGAGAAGCCATAGGTGAGGAGCGGCGTCAGTGTGATGGTGAGGCTGAGAATGCCCGACGGGACGTGCGGCGCCGCCGCGCTCAGGACCAGCAACGGCACCACGACCGAGAGCAGGCCGGTCACGCCGTAGACCCTGAGATGGTCCCACGACAAACTCGGCAGCTCGCCGCGCGCGACACACACCGGCAGCAGGATGAGCGTGGCGCCGGCCGACTGCAACAGCACGTAGGGCGTGAGCGGAATACCGTTCGTCAGCGCCACCCGGTTGAACGCAAACACCACGGCAAAGCCGAGCCCGAGCAGGAGCAGCAATGCGAACGCCCGCACCCCCGGTCGCGCGGCGGTCGTGACCCCACGAGCGGTCTCGGTCGTGCTCGTCATGTCTCTGCTCCCGCTGCGGCGCGCTGCTCGCATGGTAGTACAATTCCGCGCGCGGTTTCGGGAGGCGATGATGGCGCTCAGCCAAAGCTATGTTCACGGAGCATCGGCAACACCGCTGATCGGCGAGACCATCGGTGCCCACTTCGATCGCGCCTGCGCTCGCTGGGCGGAGCGCGAGGCGCTGGTCGTGCGCCACCAGGGCATCCGCTGGAGCTATCGCGAGCTCGGCGCCCGGGTCGATGAACTGGCGGCGGCGCTGATCGGCCTCGGGCTCACGCCGAATGAGCGTGTCGGCATCTGGTCGCCCAACAACGCCGAATGGGTGCTGACCCAGTTCGCGACCGCCAAGGCCGGGCTCGTGCTGGTCAACATCAATCCGGCCTACCGCATGGCCGAGGTCGAGTACGCGCTCAACAAGGTCGGCTGCGTGGCGCTGATCACCGCTGATCGGTTCAAGTCGAGCGACTACCTCGGCATGCTGCGCGAGCTCGCGCCCGAGCTTGCCGCGGCGACGTCCGGCGCGCTGGCCGCCAGGCGGCTGCCGTCGTTACGGACCGTCGTGCATCTTGGCGCCCAGGACGAGGCCGGGATGGTACCGTTCGCCGCGCTCGGCGCGCATGGCGGGGAGGCGGAGCGCGCGCGATTGGCGGCACTCGCCTCGAACCTGCAGTTCGATGATGCGATCAACATCCAGTTCACCAGCGGCACGACCGGATACCCCAAGGGCGCGACCCTTACGCACCACAACCTTCTCAACAACGGCTATTTCGTCGGCCAGGAGATGCGGCTCACCGAGCGGGACCGGGTCTGCATCCCGGTGCCGCTCTACCACTGCTTTGGTATGGTGCTTGGCAACATCGCGTGCGTTACCCATGGGGCGGCGATGGTCTATCCGGCGGAGGGGTTCGATCCGCTGGCGGTGCTCGAAACCGTTGAGGCCGAGCGCTGCACCGCGCTCTACGGGGTGCCGACGATGTTCATCGCCGAGCTCGACCACCCCGAGTTCGCCCGCTTCGATCTCGGCTCGCTGCGGACCGGGATCATGGCAGGCTCGCCCTGTCCGATCGAGGTGATGAAACGCGTCGTTGCCGACATGCACATGAGCGAGGTCACGATCTGCTATGGCATGACCGAAACGAGCCCGGTCAGCTTCCAGACCGCCGTCGATGATTCCTACGAGCGGCGCGTCTCGACGGTCGGCCGCATCCACCCCCACGTCGAGGTCAAGATCGTCGATGGCGAGGGCCGCATCGTGGAGCCGGGCACGCCGGGCGAGCTCTGCACCCGCGGCTATTCCGTGATGCGGGGCTATTGGGGCGACGCCGAGAAGACCGCCGAGGCCATCGATGCCGGCGGCTGGATGCACACCGGCGATCTCGCGACGCTCGATGCCGAGGGCTATTGCAACATCGTCGGCCGGCTCAAGGACATGGTGATCCGCGGTGGCGAGAACGTCTATCCGCGCGAGATCGAGGAGTTTCTCTACCGCCACCCCAAAGTGGCCGATGTTCACATCATTGGCGTGCCCGATCCGAAGTTCGGCGAAGAGCTGTGCGCCTGGATCAAGCTCCGTCCCGGCGAACGCGCCACCGAGGGCGAGATCCGCGACTTCTGCCGCGGTCAGATCGCGCACTACAAGATCCCGCGCTACGTCCGCTTCGTCGAGGGCTTCCCCATGACGGTGACCGGCAAGGTGCAGAAGTACCTGATGCGCCAGCAGACCATGGCCGATCTCGGCTTGAACGAGCGCAAGACCGCTTGAGCGGGCGGCGCGCCCGACCTCGATTGCGTCCACCTCTGGAGAGCATGATGTTCGTCTCGGTCGTCGAGCTGATCGGCCATCTGTCGTTTCTGATTAGTGCAATCTCGTTCTATCTGCGCGACATGCTGCTGTTGCGCACGGTTTCGGTCGTGGCCGGCATCATCGGCGTGATCTACAACTACTTCCACCCCAAGGGGCCGCTTTGGTTGTCGATCTTCTGGCTCTCGGTGTTCGTCGCTATCAACGTCTACCGCAGCGTCAGTCTGGTGTTGGAGCGCCGTCAGGTCGCGTTCAGCGACGAGGAGCGCGAGCTTCATGAGACGATGTTCCGGCACTTCATGCCGGTCGAGTTCATGAAGTTGATGCGGGTCGCGGCGTGGAAGGACGCGGCGCCGGGCGAGGTGCTGGCGACCGAAGGCGATCGGCTCGACGACCTCAAGCTCATCTACAACGGCGAGGTCAGCATCGAGCGGGATGGGCACGAGGTGGCGCGGGCTCGGGACGGCACGATGGTCGGTGAGATGTCGTTCATTCAGGGCGGGCCGGCTACGGCGACGGTGCGCACGGTGCGGCCGACGCGCTACCTGTCATGGCCGCGGGCGGAGCTGCGCAAGCTCATGAGCCGCAACCCGACCATGGATGTCGCGATGAAGACCGTGCTGAGCATGGATCTCACCAAGAAACTCGGCCGGGCGTGAACCTCGCTCGTCTTCTGCTGGCGCTCCTGGTCGCGGTGCTGGCTCCGGGTGTCGCGAGCGGCGCCGAATGGCTGTCCCCCGTGGC
>VGEJ01000272.1 GCA_016869335.1 Alphaproteobacteria bacterium
TCTCGCGCAGTCCCTCGGCCGGCAGGGTGGCGAGCGAGCGGCCGTCGAGTTCGATGCTGCCGGCGACGATGCGCCCGGGCGCACGCACGATGCCCATGACGCTGAGGAAGGTAACGCTTTTCCCCGAGCCGGACTCGCCCACGACGCCCACCGTCTCGCCCTGCGCGATCGAGATCGAGACATCGTTCACCGCGCGCACGATGCCGGACGGCATGGCGAAGTGGATCGAGAGGTTGCGCAGGACAAGACGCGAGGCGCCGCGCACCAGCATCTCGCCGCCCTCTCCAGCGGCGTGCATCTCATTCATGCGGTGTGTCCCGACCGGCCATGCACATCGCTACTTGAAGATGTTGGTGCTGGTCTGGTTGCGCAGGAAGGGATCGAGCGTGTCGCGCACGCCATCGCCGAGCAGGTTGAGGCCGGTCACGGCGGCGGCGATCGAGGCACCGGCCGAGAGGCTGATCCAGGGATGCGAGACGAGGAAGGGGCGGCCCTCGGTGATGACATTGCCCCAGGTCGGCGCCGGCGGCTGCACGCCGAGCCCGAGGAAGCTCAGTCCCGCCTCGGCCAGGACGGCGAAGGCGGCCGAAACGGTCGCCACTACGATCACCGGCGGCAGGCTGTTGGGCAGCACATGCTTCCAGACGATGCGCAACGTCGGGACGCCGATGGCGTAGCTCGCCTCGATGAACTGGCGCGGGCGTATGGTCATCACCACTGCGCGCATCACGATCGCCACGCGCGGCGTGTAGGCGATCGCTACGGCGGCGATGACATTGCCGAGCGAGGAGCCGCGGATCGCCACGAAGGTCAGCGCCAGCAGGAAGCCGGGGAAGGCGAGCAGGATGTTGATCAGCCCGAGCAGGATGCGGTCGGGCCAGCCGCCGGCGAAGCCTGCCGCCGTGCCGATGATCACCCCGCAGGTGAGCGAGATTGCCCCCACCGACAGCGCCACCAGGAGCGAGGCGCGGGCGCCGAACAGCAGGCGCGAGAAGACGTCGCGGCCGAACCGGTCGGTGCCGAGCAGATAGTCGGTGCCCGGCGGGGCAAGCGCATTGCGCAGGTTGGTGGCGAGCGGATCATGCGGCGCGAGCAGGGGCCCGAGCAGCGCCACCAGCACGAACAGCACGGTCAGGGCAATGCCGGTCATCAGCCCGCGATGGCGGACATAGGGGGAGCGGCGCAGCATGGTCCAGAGCGAGGGGGCGGCGGCGGTCGCGCCTGCGGTCAAGGCTAGCGCCTCACGCGCGGATCGACCAGCGGGTAGAGCAGGTCGAGCACGAGGTTGACCAGCACCACCGAGATTGACAGCACCAGCAGCCCCGCCTGCAATAGCTGGTAGTCGCGCGAGAAGGTGGCCTTGATGATCAGCGAGCCGAGGCCGGGGCGTGAGAACACCACCTCGACCAGGACTGCGTTGCCGATGGCCACCGCGAAAGTCACACCAATCACGCCCAGGATCGGCGGCAGCGCGTTGCGCAGGCCGTACCAAAGGATGCGGCGTTCGCGGATGCCCATGGCCTTGGCGACCAGCATGTAGTCCTGGCGCAGGATCTCCAGCATGGCCGAGCGCGTCAGGCGCGCGATATAGGCGGTACCGCCCGCCGCCAGAACGATCGCCGGCAGCACCATCGCATGGGCCTGGCTGATGAGGTCGCCGGGCGAGCCGGCGCCCACGGCCGGGAACAGCTTGATCGTGTGGGCGAACAGCACGATCATGATCAGCCCAATCCAGAACACCGGAAAGCTGATGCCGCTGATGGTGACGACCATCAGCAGGTAGTCGACCCAGCTTCCCTGCCGCAGCGCCGAAACCACGCCGATCGGCAGCCCGGCCATGATCGCGATCAGCACGCTGAACCCGGCCAGCATCAGCGATGGCGGCAGCACGCTCATCACCTCGCGCATCGCCGGCTGGCGCGTGATCGCCGACCGGCCGAGATCGCCGGTGAGGAGGCCGTGCACGAAGCGGCCGAACTGCACCCAGAGCGGCTGGTCAAGGCCGAGCGTGACGCGCAGATCCTGCAGCGCCTGCTCGGTCGCGAACTCGCCCAGGATGGCGATGGCCGGATCGCCTGGCAGGGCGCGCAGCGTAAAGAAGGCGATCGTGACCATGCCGAGCACGGTCGGAATGACCAGGATCAACCTGCCCGCCACGTATCGCAGCATGCTAGGTCGCCGTCATGGCCGGGCTGGACGCGCGGTCACCGCCGCACGGTGGCACCGTAGCTGTCCACCCAGAAGGCGGCGGAAGTGAGCACGCCCTCGACGCCGTTGTGGCGCGCCGTGAACAGGCGATCGGCATAGAGCGGAATCGTCGGCACGTCGGCCATGATCTGGCGCTGCGCCTGGCGGTAGAGGTCGAGGCGCTTGGCCGGATCGCGCTCGCGCTGTGCCGCGTTCAGGAGTTCGTCGGCGCCGCTGTAGCGCGCCGTGTTCACGCCCGGCGGGAAGCCGTCGCTGTGCACCAGCGAGCGCAGCAGCGTGTCCGGGTTGGGCGAGTTCGACGGGCAGGTGGTCGCGCTCGGGATGGTGCCGGCTGCGCGTGCGGCACCATAGGCGGCGCGCTCCATCACCGTGAGGCGGACACGGATGCCCACGGCCTTGAGGTCCTCGGCCACCGCGACCGGGAACTGGTCGTAAGGCGCGAGTGCCACCGTGACATAGTGGAAGTCGAAGCCGCCGGAGAGACCCGCCTCGGCCAGCAGCGCCCGCGCGCGTGCCGGATCATAGGGGTATTGCGGCACCTCGGTGGTGTATTCCTGATACTCGGGTGTCAGCGGCGTGGCCGTCAGCACCTTGGTGCCGCGGAAGAAGTCGCGCACCAGGCTGTCGCGATTGATGGCGTGCGCCATGGCGCGGCGCACGCGCACATCGTTGAGCGGGCCGACGGTGTTGTTCAGCACGAGATGGCAGGAGATCAGGGCCGGGCGGCTGTCCACCGTCACGCCGTTGCGTGCCTGCAGGCGCTGGATGACCTCGGGCGATTGCAGGGCGAAGAAGACGTCGATCTCGCGGTTGAGGAGCGCGATCTCGGCCGAGGTCTCCTCCGGCATCAGCATGAACTCGACACGGTCGATCGGCGAGCGGCCGCGGAAATAGTTGGGGTTGGCGCGCAGCACCGTGCGTTCGCCCGGGCGCCAGGCCTCGAACATGTAGGCGCCGGTGCCGACGGGGTTTAGCGCCCAGTCATTGCCCATCTGCTCGACCGCGCGCTTGCTCAGGATCAACGACGCGTTGCGGCTGGTCAGCGCATGCAGGAAGTTGGCGTTCGGCGCCGACAGCCGGATCCCAACCGTGTATTTTCCCTCGGTCGTGATCGAGGCGACACCGCGCAGATCCACCCGCCAGGGCGAGGCGGTGGCGGGATTGAGCACGCGCTCGTAGGAGAACTTCACGTCCTCGGCCGTGAGTTCGCCGAAATTGCGGTGGAACTGCACGCCCTCGCGCAGACGGAAGGTGTAGGTGAGGCCGTCCTCGCTGACGCTGTACTCGCGCGCCAGCCTGGGCTCGATCGTCATCGTGCGCAGATTGTAGCCGAACAGCCCGTCATAGAGATGGACCGAGACGCTGGTGTTCTCGATCGTCGAGGGACGGTGCGGATCGAAGCTCGTCACGTCCGAGCCAATGCGGATGCGCAGCACGCTGCCGGGCGCCTGCTGCGCCAGGGCGGCGCCACCCGAACCGTGCAGCGCTGCCGGCGGCTGCGCCGCGGTGGCGGCGAGAACCAGGCCGATAAGGGCCCCCAGGCCCTTAGGACTCATGCCAAAGGTCATATCGTGCACTCCTCCCTTGTACCTCTTGCGTTAGCAAAAGGATTTTCTAGTATGGTCATGCGATTTCGCGGCTTGTCAATAACGGCATCGGCTCGGGCAAGATGAAGTTCCTGGTCGC
>VGEJ01000273.1 GCA_016869335.1 Alphaproteobacteria bacterium
GCGTTGGTGGCGGGTGCCGCCGAACGTGGAGAACCGGCCGACGCGGGAGCGAACATGGCGGTGCTCAGCGCGGGCGACGTTCGGCGCGGCGGTGGCTCGAGCCAGTCGGGATGAGCTCGCGCGGACCTCTGCCGACGCTATCGTCCGCGGCATTGCGAACGAGTCCGGCGAGTGAGGGAAGATGAAAGCAGCGGTCGTGCGCAGGTACGGCGGGCCGGAAGTGGTCGACGTCGTGGAGGTGCCACGACCGCAGGCCCGTAGGGGCGAGGTGCTCGTTCGCGTGCATGCCGCTGCGGTCACCAGCGGCGACGCCCGCATCCGCGCCGCCCGTTTCCCCGGGGGCTTCGCCGTGCCGAGCCGGCTGCTGCTGGGACTGCGCGGACCGCGCCAGGCCGTGCTGGGCACGGCACTCTCGGGCGTGGTGGAAGCGGTGGGCGACGCGGTGACCTCGTTCGCAGTGGGTGACGCGGTGTGCGCGATGAATGCGCCGCAGATGGGCGGGCATGCGGAGTACGTCGCGGTCGATGCCCGACGGCTGGTGAACGTGCCGCCCGGCGTGTCTCACGACGACGCCGCCGGCGTGCTGTTCGGTGGCGCAACCGCCATGCACTTCCTCCTCACCAAGGGCCACCTGGGAGCCGGCATGACCGTGCTGGTGAACGGCGCCTCGGGCGCCGTCGGCACCAGTGCCGTGCAGCTGGCGCGGCAGCATGGGGCCGTGGTGACCGGCGTGTGCAGCGCCGCCAACAGGAGTCTGGTTGCCGACCTCGGCGCATCCGAGGTGATCGACTACCGGGTCACGCCGCTCACCGAGCTCACCGGGCGCTACGACCTTGTGCTCGACACGGTCGGCAACCTCGACCTGCGAAGCGGCCGCCGGCTCCTCACCGACCGGGGCATCTTGCTGCTCGCCTCAGCCTCGCTCGGCCAGGTGCTGCGCGCCCGCGGCAACGTGGTCGCCGGTCTGGCAGCCGCAAGGCGCAAGGACCTCGCCCTGCTCCTGCAACAGGTCGCCGAAGGTTCCCTGCGGGTGATCCACGACCAGACGTTCAGCCTGGCGGACATCCGAGCGGCGCACAGCAGGGTGGACAGCGGACGCAAGGTGGGCAACGTGGTGGTGCGGCCATGACGGACGGCGAACCTCAGACGCTCATGGCGCAGGGGTAACCCGGGCCGCGCGGAGGCCCGGCGCGGCAGCGAACGCGATCGGTGCGAGCAGCGCGAGCGCCGCCCCGCCCACGACGAGCGCGGGCCCCACCCCGACGAGCGTGCCGAGAGAGCCCATCACGAGCGTGCCGAACGGCCACACCGCAACGATCGTCACGCCGTAGATCGAGAGGGCGCGGCCGCGCATCCGATCCGGTGTGATCGCCTGGATCAGCACTTGGCTGAAGCCGGCGAACGCCGACCAGCAGACGAGCGGCCACGCGACGAGCAGGAGCGCCGGTACGAGATCGCGTTGGAGGCCGACCAGCGCGGTCAGCAGACCCCAGATCGCGATGCACCAGAGGAGGGCGGGTCCTTCGCGGATGGTGAAGCGCAGCGCGATCGGGAGGAGCCCGCCGACGAGGCTCCCGCCGGCAGCGGCCGCGAGCAGCCAGCCCAGCTCGACCGAGCCGACGTGGAGCTCGTTCGCGGCGAACGCCGGGAGCAGCGGGCTGATCGGCCGCACGAGCAGGCTCGCCGCGGACGAGAGCAGCACGACCCAGCCGAGCACCGGGTGGCGCGCGACGAACACGAAGCCATCCCCGAAGGCCCGGAGCACGCCGCGGTGGGAGGCCTCCGCCGCCGGGAGGCGCTGGAGGCCACGGAGCGCGGCCATCGCGCCGAGGGCCGAGACCGTGTTGACGAGCAGCAGCCCGCCGATGCCGATCGGGCCGATCAGCGCGGCGCCGACGAGCGGACCCACGATGCTCGCCGTGCTCCAGGTGGCCATCCCCAGCCCCTGCGCGCTCACGAGGTCGCTCGGGGGGAGGAGCCGCGCGACGACCGCTTGCCGAACCGGGAGATCCATCGCGTCGGAGATCGCGGCGAGCGCGCTGAGCGCGATGACGGCGAAGAGGCTCACGCGGTCGGTGAGCACCATCGCGGCGAGGGCCACGGCGACGCCGGCGGTGATCGCGCGCATGACCACCATGAGGAGGCGGCGATCGACGCGGTCGGCGAACACGCCACCCAGCAGGCCGAACACCAGTCCCGGCCCGCCGCGGGCCACGCTGACGAGGCCGATGTAGAAGGAGGCGAGCTCCGGCCGTCCTTCGTTCACCGCGATGGTGACGAGCAGCCAGCCGAGCGCGAACTGGGCGATGGCCCCGCCGACCGAGCCCACCACGAGGCCGATCCAGATGAGCCGGAACTGCGCATGCCTGAGGACACCGAAGGCCGAGCCCACGCTACCTCCGCCCGCGACCGGCGACCGATGCCGCCCGGGTGGCCGCGCTCGTCGCGAGCCCGGCGCAGCCGACGGCCAGCGTCACGGCGCCGCCCAGCACGATCGCATTGCCCACCCCCAGCAGCGTCCCGAGCGAGCCGACCACCAGCGCGCCGAGCGGAATGAACGCAGAGGTGGTGACTCCGTACATCGCCAGCGCACGGCCGCGGAGGTGGTCGGGCGGCAGCGCCTGGCAGAGCACCTGGCCGTACGAGGCGAAGGCGAACCAGCAGGCGAACGGGAGCGGCGCGAGCACGAGCGCCGGACCGAGCTGCCGCTGGAAACCGAACAGGATCGCCAGCGCGCCCCACGCGGCGACGCAGCAGAGCATCGCGAGGCCGTCCCGACCGCGTGGCCGGTCCACCACCGGCGCGAGCGTGCCGAGCACGCCGCCGATCCCCCCCGCGGCGAGCAGCCAGCCGAGCTCGGTGGCGCCGACTCCGAGCTCGTTGCGCGCGAAGGCCGGCATCATCGGCGGCATCGGCCGCACCCACAGGCTCGCCGTCGCCGAGAGCACGCCGACCCAGCGCAGCACCGGGTCGCGCAGCACGTAGAGCAGCCCTTCCCCGAGCGAGCGGACCATTCCGTGCGCGGGTGCCCCCCAAGCGGGGACGGGGGCGAGGCGCGCCAGCGCCACCCAGGAGGCGGCCTGCGCGGCTGCGCTGCACAGGAGGATCCCGCCCACGCCGACCGGCCCGATAAGCAGCGCCGCGACGAGCGGGCCGCTGATGCCCACGATGCTGTAGGCCGCTGAGCTGAGGCCCTGGGCCGCAACCAGCATGTCGGCGGGAAGAACCCGCGCGACGATCGACTGGCGCACCGGCAGGTCCATCGAATCGGCCGCCCCGGAGACGAAGGAAAGCGCCAGGACGAGCGGCAGGCTGAAGCGATCGGTGAGGACCAGCGCGGCGAGCCCGAGCTCCGCGCACATGCTCAGCGCGCGGATCACCACCATGATCTTGCGGCCGTCGAAACGGTCGGCGAACACGCCGCTCAAGAGGCCGAACACGAGCCCGGGCACGCCGCGCGAGAGGCCGACCAGGCCGATGTAGAAGGAGGCCAGCTCCGGTCGGCCCTCGCCCTCCGCGATGAGCACGAGGAGCCAGCCGAGGCCGAACTGCGCGAGGATGCCGCCGAAGTTCGCGCAGAGCAGGCCCAGCCACAGGTAGCGGAACTGCGCCAGCTGGAGCGGACGGACGGCCGATGACACCCGTTCGTTCTAGCAGCCGGATGCGGCGGCGTCGGTCAGGTGCGCAGCAGTCCGGCGTACGACGCCATCAGCTTCTTCACGCCTTTGCCGGGGAACGCGACCGTCACCTCTTCGTCGTCGGCGCGCTGCGCGCTAGAGACGACGATCCCCTCGCCGAACGCCGCGTGGCGGACCTTGTCGCCGGCGCGGAACGCCGCGTCGCCCGCCGCGCGCGGCGACCGCGCCGCGGCGGC
>VGEJ01000274.1 GCA_016869335.1 Alphaproteobacteria bacterium
CAGTACCGCGAGCTGCGCGCCAGCGAGCAGCGCCTCGCCGACCGCAAGGCCCATCGAGCCGCCCATGAAGGCGAAGTTCTGGCAGGCAACCACCGTCGGCATTCCGCCCATGCGGCCGTGCGCCACCGCAATCGCTTCGTCCTCGCCGGTCTTCTGCCGGGCGTCTCGCAGCCGCTCGCCATAGCGCTTCTCGTCGCGGAACTTGAGCGGATCGCTGATCACCTCGGGAATGACAATCCGCTCGTAGCTAGCGGGATCGAACAGTGACTCGAAGCGCTCGGCCGGACCGATGCGCATGTGATGGCCGCAGTGCTGGCAGACGTGGAGATTGGCCTTGAGGTCGAGATGGTGGATGAGCTGGCTGCACTCGGGGCAGTTGAGCCAGAGGTTCTCGGGCGTCTCGCGGCGGCGGACCAGCGCCTGGATCTTGGGCCGCACGAAGTTGGACAACCAGCTCATGACCAACCTCCTGCCGCCCGCACGCCAGCCGCCAGCTCGCGGACCAGCGCCAACACGCTGCCGACGACGTCGCCCCGTTCCGCGCCGTCGAGCGCCGCGATGACGCTGACGAGGGCCGATCCGACCACGACCGCATCGCCGATTTCGGCAATTGCGCGTGCCTGCACCGCCGTTTTTATGCCGAAGCCCACCGCGATCGGCAAGTCGGTGTGCCGACGCAGCCGCGCCACCGCGGCAGCGACGTCGGCCACCTCGGGCGTCCGCGCCCCGGTGATGCCGGTGATCGACACGTAGTAGACGAAGCCCGACGCGCTGCCGAGGACCCTGGGCAGCCGCTCACCGAGCGTGGTCGGGGTGGCGAGGCGGACGAAGCTGAATCCGGCCGAGAGCGCCGGCTGGCACAGCTCGGCATCCTCCTCGGGCGGCAGATCGACGACGATCAACCCATCGACGCCCGCGGCGCCCGCATCGACAAGAAACCGCGCGCTGCCATAGACATAGATCGGGTTGTAGTAGCCCATCAGGATGATCGGCGTGTCGGCGTCATCGGCGCGAAAGTCGCGCACCAGCTCGAGCGTGCGCCGCATGTTGGCACCTGCGCGGATGGCCCGCAGGCTCGCCGCCTGGACCGGCGGGCCGTCCGCCATGGGGTCGGTGAACGGCATGCCGAGCTCGATGAGGTCGGCGCCGGCGGCGGGCAAGCCCGCGAGGATGGCGCGCGAGGTCGCCAGATCGGGGTCGCCGGCCGTGACGAACGTCACCAGGCCTTTGCGGCCCTGGGCGCGCAGGGTCGCAAACCGGCGCTCGATGCGCCGCGTGCTCACAGCCTGTCGCCGAGCGCGTCGGCGACGGTGAAGATGTCCTTGTCGCCCCGGCCGCACAGGTTCATCACGATGATCTGGTCCGCGGCCATATGCGGCGCTAGTTTGGCCACGTAGGCCAGCGCGTGCGCCGGTTCGAGCGCCGGGATGATACCTTCGAGCCGGGCACAGAGCGTGAAAGCGGCGAGCGCCTCGTCATCGCGGATGGCCACGTACTCGGCCCGCCCGACATCGCGCAGCCACGCGTGCTCGGGCCCGACCCCCGGGTAGTCGAGCCCGGCCGAGATCGAGTGGGCCTCGGCGATCTGGCCGTCGTCGTCCTGCAGCAGGTAGGTGCGGTTGCCGTGCAGGACGCCGGGCGAGCCGGCGGTGAGCGAAGCCGCGTGCCGGCCGGTTTCGATGCCGTGTCCCGCCGCCTCCACGCCGATGATGCGCACGCCCTCGTCATCGAGGAAGGGATGGAACAGGCCCATCGCGTTGGAGCCGCCGCCGATGCATGCCACGACCGCATCGGGCAGCCGGCCCTCGGCGGCGAGGATCTGCTCCCGCGCCTCCCGCCCGATGACCGACTGGAAGTCGCGCACCATAGTGGGATAGGGATGCGGGCCGGCGACGGTGCCGATGATGTAGAAGGTGTCGGCGACGTTGGTCACCCAGTCGCGGAGCGCCTCGTTGAGCGCGTCCTTGAGCGTGCGCGAGCCGGAGGTCACCGGCACTACCTCGGCGCCCAAGAGCTTCATGCGGAAGACGTTGGGCTTCTGGCGCTCGACATCGACGGCACCCATGTAGACGCGGCACGGCAGGTTGAACAGGGCGGCGACGGTGGCCGCCGCCACCCCATGCTGGCCGGCGCCGGTCTCGGCGATGATGCGGATCTTGCCCATGCGGCGGGCGAGCAGGATCTGGCCGATGCAGTTGTTGATCTTGTGCGAGCCGGTGTGGTTCAGCTCGTCGCGCTTGAGGTAGATCTTGGCGCCGCCGAAGTGCGCCGTCAGGCGCGGGGCGAAGTAGAGCGGGCTCGGGCGTCCCACGTAATGCGTGGCCAGGCGCGCGATCTCGGCGGCGAAGGCCGGGTCGCGCTTGGCCGCCTCGTAGTGACGCTCGAGGTCGAGGATCAGGGGCATCAGGGTCTCGGCGGCGAACCGGCCGCCGTAGATGCCGAAGTGCCCGCCCTCGTCGGGCCCGGCCCGGTACGTGTTCGGCTTCTCGCGCAGCTCACCCATTGCCGTCACCCAGTGCGGCCACGGCACCCAGAAAGGCCGAGATCCGCGCCGTATCCTTTTCGCCCGGTCGGCGTTCGACGCCCGAGGAGACATCGACCGCGCTCGCGCCGCTGATCGCCACCGCTTCGGCCACATTGCCGGCGTCCAGTCCGCCCGAGAGCATCCACGGCAGCCGCCAGCGCTGCCCCCGCACCAGCCGCCAGTCGAAGGCGAGTGCGTTACCGCCCGGAAGCGCTCCGGTCATAGAAGTAGGCGGTTTGGCATCGAACAGCAACCAGTCGGCCGCCGTCTCGTAGGCCGCCGCGCGCGCGACGTCTTCCGCCGCCGCGATCTTGAGCGCCTTCATCACCGGCAGCCCGTGCCGGCGGCGCACCGCGGTGACGCGCTCGGGCGTCTCGCCGCCATGGAGCTGCACCATGTCGAGGGCGACCGTCGCGAGCGTTGCGGCCAGGGTGGCATCGTCGGCATCGACGAACAGGCCGACCTTGGTGACGCGAGGCGGCACGCCGGTCGCGAGCGCTGCCGCCTGGGCGGGGGTCACGGCGCGCGGCGAGGGCGGGTAGAAGACGAACCCGACGAAGGCGGCGCCGCCCTCAACGCCCGCGGCCACTGACGCCGGATCGTTGAGGCCACAGATCTTTGCTCTTACCATTAGCCGAAATGAAAGGTCCGCGAGCCGCTCCGCTCGCCCTCAAGGAAGATGAGGCCCCCAGCCCCGGTTTTCCACCATGGCCCGTCGGCGCATGTCGGCACCGCGTGGCCCCCGCCGATCTGCGCGTCGCAGCCGAGCGACAGCGGGCTCAGCCCATGGCGCGGGCCACCATCATCTTCTTGATCTCGGCAATCGCCTTGCCCGGGTTCAGGCTCTTCGGGCAGGTCTGGGTGCAGTTCATGATGGTGTGGCAGCGGAACAGGCGGAAAGGGTCCTCGAGGTTGTCGAGGCGCTCGCCGGTCGCTTCATCGCGGCTGTCGATCAGCCAGCGGTAGGCCTGGAGCAGGATGGCCGGGCCGAGGTAGCGCTCGCCGTTCCACCAGTAGCTCGGACAGCTCGTCGAGCACGACGCGCATAGGATGCACTCGTAGAGCCCGTCGAGCTTGGCCCGGTCGTCATGCGATTGCAGCCGCTCGGTGCTCGGCGCCGGCGAATGGGTCTGGAGCCAGGGCTGGATCGAGGCGTACTGGGCGTAGAACGTCGAGAGGTCCGGTACCAAATCCTTGATCACCGGAAGGTGCGGCAGAGGATGGACCTTGACGTCGCTCTTCACCGCCTTGATCGGCTTGGTGCAGGCGAGCGTGTTGGTGCCGTCGATGTTCATGGCGCAGCTGCCGCACACCCCTTCGCGGCACGAGCGGCGGAAGGTGAGCGTCGG
>VGEJ01000275.1 GCA_016869335.1 Alphaproteobacteria bacterium
ATCCACGCCGCCGGCGCGCGCTTCTGGCCGCTCGCGCTCGCGCGCGCGCTCGAGGACGCGATCCTCCATCTCCGCTGCAACGAGCCCGCGCTCGGCGTCTGGGTGCTGCGCACGCAGGGTGCCGCGGACCTCGTGCTCGCCGCCGACGCCGCACTTATCGCTCACCGTGACGACTGGCTCGCGCGCGAGATCACGCTCTATCTCAAGCGCACCCTGAAGCGGCTCGACCTGTCGGCGCGCAGCCTGATCGCGCTGATCGAGCCCGGCAGCGCGTTTGCCGGCACGCTGTTGGAACTGGCGCTCGCCGCCGACCGCAGCTACATGCTCTCGGGTGCGCCTGCCGGCACAAACCAGGTGGCGGCGCAGATCGGCCTGAGCGGAATGAACCTCGGGCCCCTGCCGATGTGCAACGGCATCACCCGGCTGGAGCGCCGCTTCCTCGGCGATCCAGCGGGACTCGAGGCCGCCCGTGCCGCGCGCGACCGGCCGCTCGCGGCGGCGGCGGCCGAGGCGCTCGGCCTGGTGACGTTCGCGCCCGACGATATCGACTGGGAAGACGAGGTGCGCCTGGCGCTCGATGGCCGGGCGGCGTTCTCGCCCGATGCCCTGACCGGGCTGGAAGCGAATCTCCGGTTCGCCGGACCGGAGACCCTCGAGAGCAAGATCTTCGGCCGGCTGAGCGCGTGGCAGAACTGGATCTTCCAGCGCCCCAACGCGACCGGCGAGGGCGGCGCCCTGAGGCGCTACGGCAGCGGCCAGAAGGCCGCCTTCGATCGGCGCAGGACGTGATCGTGGCGGTCGACCTGAGCCAGGCCATCCCCAACAACGTGGCGCTCGCCGACGATCGCCGCCTCCAGCGCGCTCTCGAACACTGGCTGCCGGCCTACCTGCGCTGGTGGCGCGAGCTCGGCCCGGCCGAGAGCGCGCTGCACGAGGTCTACCTGCGCACCGCGGTCGGGGTGGATGCGCGCGGCTGGGCGCACTTCGACTACGTGCGGATGCCGGACTACCGCTGGGGCATCTTCCTGGCCGAACCAGAGCCCGACCGGCGCATCGGTTTCGGCGCCCATCGCGGCGAGCCGGCGTGGCAGGACGTGCCGGGCGAGTACCGCGCCGAGCTGCGCCGCCTCGTCGTCACCCAGGGCGATACCGAGCCGGCCTCGGTCGAGCAGCAGCGCCGACTC
This sequence comes from Alphaproteobacteria bacterium, assembly GCA_016869335.1. GTDB lineage: Bacteria > Pseudomonadota > Alphaproteobacteria > VGEJ01 > VGEJ01 > VGEJ01. Next base: position 1,185 of record VGEJ01000275.1, read on the forward strand.
GGCGCCTCGTGCCCCTCACTCTACGACCTGCGCAACCTCTACCAGGTCAACGTCGAGGAAGGTCGCCACCTGTGGGCGATGGTCTACTTGCTGCACGCCTATTTCGGGCGCGACGGCCGCGAGGAGGCGGTGGCGCTGTTGGAACGCCACGCCGGCGATCCCGACCGGCCGCGTATCCTCCAGGCCTTCAACGAGCGCACCGAGGACTGGCTCTCGTTCTTCATGTTCACGTTCTTCCAGGATCGCGACGGCAAGTTCCAGCTCGCGGCGCTCGCCGAGTCCGGGTTCGATCCGCTGGCGCGCACCTGCCGCTTCATGCTGACCGAGGAAGCGCACCACATGTTCGTGGGCGAGTCGGGGCTCGCGCGCATCGTCGAGCGCAGCGCCGAACTGATGCGCGCGCACGACACCGATGCGGTACGGCCGTTCGGCGGCATCGACCTCGCGACGTTCCAGAAGTTCATCAACTTCCACTACTCGATCTGCCTCGACCTGTTCGGGCAGGAGCGCTCGACGAACGCGGCCAATTACTACACGATGGGACTCAAGGGCCGCTTCGGCGAGGACAGGATCGGCGACGATCATCGCCTCGAGACGGCGCGTTACCCGGTGCTCGGCCTCGCCGAAGGCGCCATCGCCGCGACCGAGGCGCCGGCGCTGACCGCGCTGAACGAGCGGCTCCGGCGCGATTTCACCGCCGATTCCGAGCGCGGCATCGCCCGCTTCAACAAGGTGCTGGCGGACCGGGGCATCGGCGCACCCCTGAGACTGCCGCACTCGGCCTTTCACCGCCGCATCGGGGCCTTCGCCGGCGTTCATGTGACACCCGAAGGTCAGGTGGTGAATGCCACGGAATGGCAGCGGCGGCGCGAGGAGTGGCTGCCCTCGGCGGCCGACCATGCGTTCCTGCGCGACCTCATGCGGCCGGTCACCTCGCCCGGCCACGTGGCGGCCTGGATCGCGCCGCCGCGCCGCGGCATCGATGGCCGCGGCCTCGACTTCGCCTACGTCCGCCTCCACTAGCTGAGGGGAGCGGGGGCCGGCGCCGTCCCGCTTCGAGACGGTCGCTGCGCGGCCTCCTCAGCGCGAGGCGACGATCGGGCTAGCTCTGGAAGAGCTGGAGGATGGTCTGCGGGTTCTGGTTGGCGATGGCCAGCGCCTGCACGCCGAGGCCCTGTTTTACCTGGAGCGCCTGGAGTTGCGCTCTCCTCGGCGAGGTTGGCATCGACCAGGTTGCCCACCCCGACCTTGAGGATGTCGACAAGCTTGACCGTGAAGTCGGACTGCACCTCGATCCGCTTGGCCGAGGAGCCGAGGTTGGCGAGGCGTTCCGAGACCGACTGGATCGCGGTGTCGATGGCGGTCAGGGCCAGCGCCGCGCTTGCGCTCGTCGTCAGGTCCGCGGCGCTGATCGCCAGCGTCGTGGTGTCGAGCGACTGGGCCGAGATGGAGATGGTCGAGCCATCGACGGTCGAGAGCACCTGAAGGCTGGTGGCGCCCGAGGTGATGATGTTCGTGCCATTGAATGCCGCCGTCTGGACGATCGTGGTGATCTGATCGCGCAACGCGGCGAAGTCGTTGTTCAGCGCGGTGCGCGAGGCGGCATCCAGCCCGGCCTGGTTGGCCTGGACGACCTTGGCCTTCATCTCGATCAACAGGTCGCTGATCGCTTTGCCGGCCGTGATCGCGACATCGACGATGGACTGCCCGCCTGCCAGCGCCGTGCGAACGGCGTTGAACCCGGCGATGTCGCCGCGCTGGTTCTGCGCGATGGCGAACGTCGAAGCATCGTCCTTCGGCCCGTCCATGCTCGGCACTCTCTCCGAGCGCGACTTGGTGCGCGGCATCGCGAGCCACGGCGCGAGCTGTGCGAGCCTCCTTGTCGCCCAGCTCATGACGCCGCGCGTGGTCTCGTGCTCGCCCGGGGATACCATTCACAGCGTGATGTCGCTGATGACGGCACAGCGCATCCGGCACATGCCGGTGCTGCGGGAGGGCGAGATCGTCGGCATCATCTCGATCGGCGACATCGTCAAGCACCGCATCGGCGAGATCGAGACCGAGTCGCACGCGCTGCGCCAGTACATCGCCAGCGGCTGACGCTTGACAAGCGCTCTCCCCGTGGTTTCGCTGGGGCATCAGCAGCGGGGGCCGCGATGACTCAGCGCGCGAACGACCGCGTCGTCTATCTCAACGGCAGGATCGTGCCCGAGAGCGCGGCCGCGATCTCGATCCGCGATCGCAGCTTTCGGTATGGCGAGGGCGCGTTCGACACCACGCGCACCTTCAACCGCCGCATCTTCAAGCTCGAGGAACACCTCGATCGCTTCGCCCGCACGTTGCGCTACCTCGACCTCGATCCCGGCATGAGCCGCGCCGAGTGGCGGCGCATCACCGAGGAGGTCGTGGAGCGCAACCTGCATCTCCTGGATGAGCATGAGGACTATTGGGTGACGCAGCGGGTCTCGCGCGGCGAGGAGGTGCCGGGCGGCGACGTCCACCAAGCCGGCGGCCCGACCATCATCGTCGAGTGCACGCCGCTGCCGTTCAAGGCCCGCGCCCACTACTTCCGCGATGGCATCGAGGTCCTGATCCCCTCGGTGCGGCGCGCGGCGCCCGACGCCCTCAACCCCCGCGCCAAGACGCACAACTACCTCAACCTGATCCTCGGGCACCAGGAGGT
>VGEJ01000276.1 GCA_016869335.1 Alphaproteobacteria bacterium
CGTACCGGCGTGGCTCTCCGACATGGTGCGGGCGGGCGCCATCGAGCCGCTCGATCCCTACATCGCGATGTACGGCGATATCGCCGAGCAGGACGATATCAATCCGGTCTATCGCGACAATTGGATGAAGTAGGGCGACAAGATATACGGCATCGTGGAAGATGGCGATGTGTTCATTATCTACTATAGAGAGAACCTTTGCGAGGAACTTTCGGTGGACTACAAAGCGAATGTCGGTGACGACATCTCTCCACCCACGACGTGGGACGAGTTTGCACGGATCGCTCAGTTCATCACCGAGAAGAAAGGTCCCACCGTCTACGGTTCCGGGGCGATGCACCGCTATCCGAACGTGCACTACTTGTTCCAGAACCGCTTCCGTGACTACGGCGGCAAGTTCTTCGATCCCGAGACCATGAAGGCGACGCTCAACAGCCAGGCCGGGATCGACGCCCTCACCTCGATGGTCGCCCTCACCAAGAGCATGCCGTCGGGCGTCGAGGCCTGGGGCTTCGCCGAGGGGCTGACGGCCCTGCTCAACGGCGACATCGCGATGTGGATCTCGTGGCCGCTGGTGGCGCGCTGGGCGCAAGGCGTGAACACCGACATCGCCGCCCTCGATTGGCTGCCCAAGACGAAAGTCGCCGACAAGATCGGCTATGCCGTGCCGCCCGGCGGCCACCCCGAGCTCGCCGCCGGTTTCGTCTACGCCATAGCCAGTGCCAGCAAGGACAAGGACGCGGCCTACCTGTTCGCCCAGTGGACGCAGAGCATGACCGAGAGCCTGCATCGTGTGCAGCTTCCGGTGGGCCTGCGCGATCCCTACCGGCTCTCGCACTACAACGATCCGGCCTTCCGGGCGCTGTGGGGCGGCGCCGGCGAGTATCTCGATGCCCTGAAGGCCGGTTCGGCAGCCGGCGTGCTCGACCTTTCGATCCTCAACGCTGCGGCCTACGAAGACACCTTGGCGCGCGCCATCGGCGCCGCGATCGGCGGTGCCGACGCCAAGGAGACGCTCGATGGCGTGTCCTCGGAGTGGGACAAGATCACCGAGACGATCGGCGTCGATGCGCAGCGCGACGCTTACAAGAACTGGGCGGCCAAGCCCAACGCGTACTTCAACTAGCGCGCCGAACGATGCGTCTCCGGGGGCGCCGCGGCGCCCCCCTTCGTTTCGGCAACCGGGCAGCCGGCCGAACCTGTCGCTCACCGGAGCCGGGCGCGCTAATCCTGTTTGTAATCGGCGGCACCCTCCTCGTGATCATCCATCACGCGGCACGGCGACGGCGCACTACAAGACAAATGCAAACGTAGCGGGCGCTATACCACCCCCGAAGTCCAGACTTCGAACGGTTGCTTGTTCGCAGGATGGGAACGCACGTCAACCCGCGGTCCAGGCGAGCGGTTCATCCCCGCGTGCACGGGGAACGCACTCGCGCCGTTCCCGAGCGCCGCCTTGTAACAGTCGTTGCGGCGCGCGCGGAGCTGGTCATGGGCGCTCCGCCAGACTCTTGGCGGTCGCTCCGGCGGGCCGGCTGGCGGCCTCCTACACCACGACCGGGGACACGACCGCGCCGGGGGAGCACAAGGCGAAATTCGCCGAGTAGCGCTTACCCCGTGCTTACCCGCGGCTGCCAGACGAACGGACGTATAACCATAAGCCTTTGATTCAGTTGGTGAGCCCGCTGGGACTCGAACCCAGGACCCCGTGATTAAAAGTCACGTGCTCTACCGGCTGAGCTACGGGCTCGTCACGGCCGGCGCCGGTGTCGCCGAAACCGACGATAGGAACCCCTCGGGCGCGGGTCAACGGTGACGCTGCCGCGCTCGCGGCCCAAACCAGCGCCCCTCTTGCCACGGCGGGTGGGCGCGCGCACTCTCGGCGGATGGCGCCGGTGCACATCGTCGGTGGCGGCCTCGCCGGCTGCGAGGCCGCTTGGCAGTGCGCCCGGGCCGGCGTCCCGGTGGTGCTGCACGAGATGCGCCCGGAGCGGCGCACCGAGACGCATCAGACGGCGGCCCTGGCGGAACTCGTGTGCTCGAACTCGTTCCGCTCCGATGATGCCGCGACCAGCGCGATCGGCCTCCTGCACGAGGAGATGCGCCGCCTCGACTCGCTGATCCTCGCCGCCGCGGACGCCAACCGGGTGCCTGCCGGCAGCGCGCTCGCGGTCGATCGCATCGGGTTCTCGGCCGCCGTCGAAGCCGCCCTCGGCGCCGAGCCGCTGGTCACCATCGTCCGCGCCGAGCTGACCGCGCTGCCGCCCGCTTGGGACAGCACGATCATCGCCACCGGGCCGCTCACCTCCCCCGCCCTGGCCGTAGCGATCGCCGCGCTCACCGGTCGGCAATCGCTGGCCTTCTTCGATGCGATCGCGCCGATCGTCTATCGCGACTCGATCGACATGACGATCGCGTGGATGCAGTCGCGCTACGACAAGGGCGGCGCCGACTACATCAACTGCCCGCTCGATCGCGCGCAGTACCATGCGTTCCTTGCCGCAGTGCGCCGCGCGGAGAAGATCGAGTACCACGAGTGGGAGCGTATCACGCCCTACTTCGAGGGCTGCCTGCCGCTCGAGGTGATGGTCGAGCGCGGACCGGAGACGCTCGCGCATGGGCCGATGAAGCCGGTCGGCCTCACCAATCCGCATCGCGCCGAACGGCCCTACGCGGTGGTCCAGATCCGCCAGGACAACGCGCTTGGCACGCTGTTCAACATCGTCGGCTTCCAGACCAAGATGAAGCACGCCGAGCAGAAGCGGGTCTTCCGCCTCATTCCCGGACTGGCGCAGGCCGAGTTCGCCCGCCTCGGCGGCATTCACCGCAACACCTTCATCGACAGCCCCCGCCTGCTCGACGCGACGCTGCGGCTGAGCGCCGCGCCCCGCCTCCGCTTCGCCGGCCAAATCACCGGCGTCGAGGGGTACGTCGAGAGCGCGGCGATCGGCCTGCTGGCGGGTCGCTTCGCAGCGGCCGAGCGCCACGGCCGCACGGCCCCGCCCCCGCCCCCGACCACCGCGCTCGGCGCCCTCCTCGGGCACATCACCGGCGGGCACATCGTCGACCCGGAGCGGGTGGCGAGCTTCCAGCCGATGAACGTCAACTTCGGCCTGTTTCCGCCGCCCGAAGGTCGTGGCCGAGGCCGAGAACGGCGCCTTGCCTACACCGAACGCGCGCGGCGCGACCTCGCCGCCTGGCTCGCGCCCGAACCCCGCGCCGCCGCCTGAGCGATCAAGCCTGTCCCAGCGCGTGGCGCAGTTTCTCGGCGATCGCATCGGCATCGGCGCCCGGCGTCAACACGTCGACGAACTTGCCGGCGCGGTCCATCACGTACACGACCGATGAGTGATCCATGAGGTAGCCGCCCGCCACCTCCTTGCCTCGGGCATAGAACACCCGATACGCTTTCGCCACCGCCGCGATCTCTGCCGCCGACCCGGTGAGCCCGACGAGAGCGGGATGGATGCGCGCCACGAAGTCGCTGAGCGCCGCGGGGGTGTCACGCTCGGGGTCGATGGTGATGAAGAGCGGCGTGACCGCGTTCGCGCGCTGGCCCAGCGCATCGACGGCGGCCGCGATCTCGACCAGCCGGGCGGGACAGAAATCGGGGCACGAAGCGTAGCCGAAGAACACCACCAGCACCTGCCCCCGGAAGTCCTCATCACTGACCCGTCGGCCGGTGTGATCGAGCAGACTGAAGGGACCGCCAATCGCCGCCTCGGCCACCGCGGGCTCGGCGGACCGTTGCACAGACGGGCGGGCCAACTGCCAGACCACGGCCGCCACCGCGACCAGCGCC
>VGEJ01000277.1 GCA_016869335.1 Alphaproteobacteria bacterium
AACCGCACCGGCAGGAGCTGTTCGCGCGACCACCCGTCCGGCTCGCGGCGGATGCGCACGACGTGCTGGCTCCAGCCGTTCTCGCCGAGCGGAATCACCATAATGCCGCCGATATCGAGCTGTTCCAAGAGCCCTGGTGGCGCCTCCGGCGCGGCGGCGGCGACGATGATCCGCGGAAAGGGTGCCTGTTCGTGCCAGCCGCGAGTGCCATCGCCGAGCCGTGTGGTGACGTTGTGCAGCCCGAGGGCCCGGAAGTTCGCCTCCGCACTGCGCAATAGCGAGGGATAGCGCTCGATCGTGTAGACACGCCGGCAGAGCCGCGCCAGCACGGCGGCCTGGTACCCCGAGCCGGTGCCGATTTCGAGCACCCGCATGCGCGGGCCGAGATCGAGCGCCGCGACCATGTAGGCGACCACGTAGGGCTGGCTGATTGTCTGGCCCTGATCGATGGGGAGCGCCGTGTTGGCATAGGCCTGATCGGCGAACGCGGGCAGCACGAAGCGCCCGCGCGGCGTGCGCTCGATCGCCGCGAGCACGCGGACATCGCTGATGCCTTCCTTGCGCAGTTCCATCAGCAGACGGATCTGACGCGGGTCGGCCATCACGAGAACGCCTTGCGCAGCATGGTCCGGGCACGCTGGTGGGTGAGGTCGAGGTGGAGCGGGGTCACCGAGATGTAGCCCCGATGAATGAGCGCGAGGTCGGTGTTGCGTTTCGGCGGCTCGTCGCTGCCGCGACGAAAGCCGAGCCAGTAGTAGGACAGGCCGCGGACATCGACCCGTTCCTCGACCTTAAGATCGCTGATGTCGCGCCGGCCCTGGACCGTGATAGCCACCCCCTTGACCGCGGTCGCGACCACATCGGGGAAGTTGACGTTCATGAGCACGCCGGCGGGCCAGCGCACGTCAAGGAGGCGGCGGATCACCCCTGGCCCGTGCTGCTCCGCGGTCGCCCATTTGACCGGGTGGCCCCAGCGCAGCACCTGGCTCAGCGCGACCGCGGGCACGCCGAGGATCATCCCCTCCATAGCCGCCGCGACGGTCCCCGAGTAGGTCACGTCATCGCCCAGGTTGGCGCCGCGGTTGACACCGGAGAGCACGAGCGCCGGCCGTTCGCCCTTGATAATGTGATGCAGCGCCAGCATCACGCAGTCGGTGGGCGTGCCGCGCACCGCGAAGCGCCGCCGCCCGAGACGGCGGATACGCAACGGCTCATGCAGCGTGAGCGAGTGCGAGGCCCCGCTCTGCTCCTCCTCGGGCGCCACGGTCCACACATCGCCGCTCAGGCTGCGGGCGATGCGCTCCAGCACCTTGAGTCCCGGCGCGGCGATGCCATCGTCGTTGGAAACCAGAATACGCACCCGCTCCCCCAAAGTCCGCTAGCGCGCCGCGGCGATCACCTCTAGCCCGCCGAGGTAGGGGCGGAGCGCCGCGGGTACGACGATGCTGCCGTCGGCCTGCTGGTAGTTCTCCATGACCGCGATCAGCGTCCGCCCGACGGCGAGCCCCGAGCCGTTGAGCGTGTGCACGAAGCGCGCCGCTTTGCTTGCCGGATCGCGGTAGCGCGCTGCCATCCGCCGGGCCTGGAAATCGCCACAGTTCGAGCAGCTCGAGATCTCGCGAAACGCGGCCTGACCAGGAAGCCAGACCTCGATGTCGTAGGTCTTGCGCGCCGCGAACCCCATGTCGCCGGTGCACAGCGCGACCACCCGGTAGGGGAGCCCCAGGCGGCGCAGTACCTCTTCCGCCGCCCCGGTCATGCACTCTAGCTCGGCATCGGAGGTCTCGGGTGTCGTCACGCTGACCAGCTCGACCTTGGTGAACTGGTGCTGGCGGATCATGCCGCGGGTGTCCTTGCCGGCTGCTCCGGCCTCCGAGCGGAAGCACGGCGTGTGCGCGGTGAAGCGGAGCGGCAGCATGGCGGCATCGAGGATCTGCTCGCGCACGAGGTTCGTGAGCGGCATCTCCGCCGTCGGGATGAGCCAAAAAAAATCGGTCGTGCGGAACAGGTCGCCTGCGAACTTCGGCAGGTTACCGGTGCCGAACGCGGTCTCGCTGCGCACCAGGTAAGGCGGCGAGACCTCGGTGTAGCCGAACGTGCCGGTGTGCAGATCGAGCATGAAGGCCGCAAGCGCCCGTTCGAGCCGGCTCAGCGCCCCCTTGAGCACGACGAAGCGGGCGCCGGAAAGCTTCGCCGCGATCTCGAAGTCCATGAGGCCCAGCGCTTCGCCGAGATCGAAGTGCTGGCGCGGCTTGAATGCGAGGGCGGGCGGCGAGCCCCAGCGCCGCAGCTCGACATTGCCCGCGGCATCGGGTCCGTCGGGCACATCCTCGGCGGGTGCGTTGGGCAGGCCGGCGAGGAGATCCTCGATCTCCTTGGCGAGCGCCCTGCCCTCCTCCTCGGCCTCCCGGATGCTGTCCTTGAGGGCCGCGACCTCATTCATCAGCGGGCCGGCGTCCTCCCCGCGCGCCTTGGCGGCGCCGATCGCCTTCGAGGCCTCGTTGCGCCGCGCCTGATGCCGTTGCAGGGCGCTGACCCAGCCCCGGTGCCGGGCATCCAGGGCGAGCACGACGACAGACTGCGGCGCCATGCCCCGACGCTTTAGTGCGGCGTCGAAGCTCTCAGGGTTCTCACGAATCCGTTTGATGTCGAGCATCGCGCCGTCGCGCCGGATGTGCCCGCGTCAGGCCGCGCGGCGCCGCCTATATACGCCGCGCCATTCGCTCCGTCCATCGGGGCTGCCGGCGGCCGGATCAGGGTCCAAGACCCTAGCCGGCGGCCTCCGCCTCCTGGGCGGCTTGAGCACGAGCGCGCCGCCGCTCCACCACCTTGGCCGACAGGATCGAAAGCTCGTAGAGCAGGAGCAGCGGGACGGCGAGGCCGAACTGGCTGATCAGATCGGGCGGCGTCAGGATCGCCGCGACGATGAAGATGCCAATGATGGCGTACTTGCGCTTCTCGCCGAGCGTCTTGGCCGACACGATGCCGGCCCGCGCGAGCAGCGTGATCGCGACGGGGAGCTGAAAGCAGAGGCCGAAGGCGAAGATCAGCATCATCACCAGGCCCAGGTACTCATTGACCTTGGGCTCGAGCATGATCGGCAGCGCATCGCCCCCCGGACCGCGTTCGAAGCCGAGGAAGAACCGCCAGGCGAGCGGAAACACGAAGTAGTAGGCGAGCGCGGCACCGGCGGCAAAGAACACCGGGGTGACCACCAGATACGGCAGAAACGCCCGCTTCTCGTTGCGATAGAGGCCCGGTGCCACGAACATCCATAGCTGGATCGCGAAGATCGGGAAGGTGACGAACAGCGCGCCGAACAGCGCTACCTTCAAATACGTGAGAAAGGCCTCCTGCAACGCGGTGTAGATCAGCCGCCGCCCGGGCTCGCCGGCGTAGATGTCGGCAAGTGGCTGGACCAGGAAGTTGTAGATCGGCTCGGCAACCACGTAGCAGGCGATGAACGCGACGATGAACCCGGCCAGGCAGTACATGAGCCGCCGGCGCAGCTCGACCAGATGGTCGAGTAACGGCATCCTGCGGTTGTCGATGTCCTTGAGCATCTAGGGTTCGGGCGGCCGGACGACCTCGTCCGGCACGCGTTCAGTCGCCGGCTCGCCGGCACCGGTTGCCTTCGAGTCGGGCGCCCCCGGTCGCTTGAGAATGCTGGGGTTGGGCGGCGGCTCGGCGCTCGCCGTGCTCTGCTCGCCCGCCGGCGCGGCGCCCGCCGCCGCGGTGCTGATCGAGGCGCCGCTTGTGCTCACGGCGGCGGGCGTCTGCGTGGGCGATGCCGGCCC
>VGEJ01000278.1 GCA_016869335.1 Alphaproteobacteria bacterium
GCGGCCGCCGTCCATCACCACGATGCGGTCGCCCATCGTCATGGCCTCGACCTGATCGTGGGTCACGTAGATCATGGTCGCGCTGATGCTGTGGTGCAGCTTGATGAGCTCGCTCCTCATGGACGTGCGGAGCTTGGCGTCCAGGTTCGACAGCGGCTCGTCGAACAGGAACACCTCGGGATCGCGGACGATCGCGCGCCCGACCGCCACGCGCTGACGCTGGCCGCCCGAGAGCTGCGACGGCCTGCGCTGGAGGAGGTCCGAGAGGCCAAGGATACGCGCCGCCGCGCCGACGCGTTCCTCGATCTCCGCGCGCGGGCGCTTGGCGAGCTTGAGCGCGAAGCTCAGGTTCTCGGCCACGGTCTTGTGCGGATAGAGCGCATAGGACTGGAACACCATCGCCACGTTGCGGTCCTTGGGATGCACGCCCGTCACGTCGCGTTCGCCGATCGCGATGCGACCCGCGCTCACCGATTCGAGTCCCGCGATCATCCTGAGCAACGTGGTCTTGCCGCAGCCCGAGGGACCGACCAAAACGACGAACTCGCCGTCAGCGATGGCGAGGTCGACGTTGTCGACGACGGGCGGCCCGCCGAATGTCTTACTCGCGCCTTCGATGCGGACACCGCTCATCTAATGGCCCCGATGTAGACGAGCTGAGCGGCGAAAAAGATTACGACGCACCAGAACCGCACCTCGCCACGCGTGAACAGCCGGTAGCGGGTGTTGCACGCCCCCAGAAGGACTTGCATGGGAACGGCGGCCGCAGCCGCCAGAAGGTGCTCACCCATGGCGCGGCCCCATCCAGCGGCGCTCGATCGCGGCGATCGCGAGGCCGCAGGCGATCGGCAGAACAACGACGACGACCGGCACGGTCACGGTCGGCGCGACGCCCAATGCGTCGAGCGTCCCGACGACGAGCACGAGGGCGAAGGCATAGACCACGCCCCACGCGACCGCGATTGCATTGTCTCGATCCAGGAGCCGCATGCCCATCCCCACGCTAGGACGTCCGGGCGTCGGCCGCGCGCACGCGCCGATCGCCGGCTCCGTCGGGTGGCGGGCACGCGCTCCTGCGCGCCCGCCACCTTCGGATTTGGATCGCGGTTACTCCATTGCCTCGTTGATGCGCTTCGTCATGTTGGCGAGCGCCGTCGCGGCGTCGATCTGACCGGCGCCGGCCGAGCTGAGCTCATCCATCATGATCTCCTGCACCGCGAGCAACGTCGGTGGATGGGGCCGGACGTAGAGCCAGCCGTTGTCCATGATCTTGCGCCCCATCACGATATTGCCGTCGTTGTCCCAGTCGCTCATGCGCATGACATCAGCCCTGGGAGTCACGCAACCCGTCGCCATGCAGCGGGACTGGACGTCCTTCGAATTGATCCACTGGAGGAACAGGAACGCGGCCTCGGGGTTCGGCGCCTTGGTCGGGATCGCCCATCCCTGGCCTTCGGCGACGGTCGTGTGCGTGCCCGGATGCGCGAAGTAGCCAATCTTGCCCGCGACCGCCGGGCAGCCCTCGGAATCCTCCAGGAACGGCGTGGTGTCGCCCCACGTGAAGGTGGAGAACAGGTTGCCGGCGCAGAAGTCCGAATACTGCTCGTCCCAGGTGTATTCTTGGTACGACGGCGGCGAGAAATCCCGCCATGCGAGCATGTACTCGAGCGCCTTCTGGGCCTCGGGTGAGTCGAGCTTGACGTGACCATCGGCGTCGAGGACCTGGCCGCCCATGCCGAGCAAAATCCGCTCGTAGTCGTAAAGGACCGTGAGGTGGCGCTTGAACGCCGCCGTCGTCCCGTAAAACGGCGTCTCCCGCATCTGGCCGGCCACCGTCTCGCCCGCCTTGCGGGTGAAGAACTCGGCCATGTCGCGCCACTGTTCCCAAGTCTCGACGTCGGCGTACTTCTCGCCGGTCACGGGCAGGTCGTAGCCATACTTGGCTTTGAACGCATCCCGCTCGCCCGGATCGCCGGCGATGTCGGTGCGGTAGATGGCGTAGGGCGGTATGTAGTGGAACGGCAGGCCGATCACCTTGCCGTCGTACTCCGAGGTCAGCGCGAAGTTCTCCGGCACGAAGTCGGCGTAGGAAAACGCCGGATCATGGAGCTGCGGATTGTTCATGAACGTGTCCATGGGGGTCGCGAACCCTTGCTCGCCCCACACGCCGACCGACCAGGAGATGATCTGCACGACGTCATAGACCTGCGTGCCAGTCAGAGCGTCGGTCATGATCTGTTGCTGGACCTGCAATAGGTCGGCGACCTCGACCGAAACGCCAATGCCAGTCGCCTGCTCGAACTCCTTGGCCATCGCCTGGTACGCCAAGCACGGCGAGTAGCCGTCGCAGATGATGCGGATGTTCTGACCCTTGTAGGGTGCCGAGGCCTCCTCGAGGCTCCACGCTCCCGCGCTCGAAGGGGCCCCGGCCACCAGGCCAGCGAACGCCCCTGCCGCGACCACCGACGCCAGCCGCGTTCCGTGACACCGAAGTCTGATCATGAGTTGCCCTCCCATTGTCGCTCGTTGTGGGTCGCGCGCGCGCAGCGAACGGCGCGTGCCCGATCCGACGCCCGCGCTACCAGTAGCAAAGTCCGCCGCAGACGTTGATCGCCTGCCCGGTGATGAAGCGCGCGCGATCGCTCGCCAAGAAGGCATAGGTCTCGGCGTTGTCCATTGCCGGGATCAGCGCACGCATCATGTTGGCCCGCATGCTGGCATCGAAGAAGTCCTCGTAGGGCTGCCCCGCCGCATCGGCCATCTTGTGGTGCAGGTCGGTCGCCATCTTCGTTACCGCCCAGCCCGGGCAGACGGCGTTGGCGCGGATGCCATGCTTGCCCACCTCGGCCGCGAGACAACGCATGAAGCCGATGATGCCGTGCTTGGACGTGTTGTAGGCTGACCATTCGGCATCGGCGGTCTTGCCGTTCGTCGAACTCGTGAACAGGACGACGCCGCCCTTGCCCTGCGCGATCATGGTGGGCAACGTGTGCTTGCAGACCAGGAACGGCGCCTTGAGATTTACGTTCATCGTCCAATCCCAGAACCGTTCGTCCATGTCGGTGACGGCGCTCAGGTCGGCGACGCCGGCGTTGTTTACGACGACATCGATCCCGCCGAGCTTGGCGATCGCGGCCTCGCACATGGCGCGCAGCTCATCGGTGCGTTCCAGATCGGCGGCAACCGGGAACGCCTTGCCGCCCGCCTTCGCGATCCGGTCGATGGTGTCCTTGGCGCGAGCCTCGGTCCGCGCGTGAACGGCGACCACGGCGCCCTGGGCCGCCATCGCCTCGGCGACGGCCTGCCCGATCCCGCTCGATGCGCCGGTGACGAGGACGCGCTTGCCGCCCAGCCCCTGTTCCATGTTCACCGCTCCCGTCTGCCCCTCGGAACAAGTTGCATACACGTTAGGCGCACCTCGACATGATCCGCAATACGTCTTTTTAACTCTCGCAACAGAAATCGTGACAAGATGTTTGCGTCTTGGTCGCTGCGTACATTTTCGCGCCCGCTCGGCAGGGCGAAGGTCGGAGGACGGACCGGAACGGCCAAGGAAGGCGTGCCTGGATCAGGGGGGAGACCATGAACGCGATCGCGAGCGATGTCGTCGTCCTGGGCGCGGGGATCGTCGGCTCGAGCGCGGCCTTCCACCTGGCCAACCAGGGGGTCAAGACCGTCCTTGTCGAACGAGACCATCCCGCATCGGGTCCGACCGGCAAGTCCTCGGCGGTCTGCCACCTCTTCTATACCGTGCCGGAACTGTCGCGGCTGGCGCGCCG
>VGEJ01000279.1 GCA_016869335.1 Alphaproteobacteria bacterium
GAGGAGCCCGCCGCCCACCGGCCCGTTGAGCTCGTTCAGGAGCCTTCGCGCCTCCACGATCTGCGCCGGATCGCGCACCGCGACTTGGACGGCGCCGTCGGTGATGCCGAGGCCGGCGTAACCGATATCGTCCTCGCGGAGCGCCCCGCGGATGCTATCGATCGTCGTTTCCAGCCGCTCATGGATCAGGGCGCCGACGTCGACCTCGAGCAGCAGGTGCGAGCCGCCCTGGAGGTCGAGCCCGAGACTGATCTGCTCGTGCGGGAGCCAGCTCGGCGCTTGATCGACGGTGGCGCGGGGCAGGAAGTTGGGGGCGAAGAAGATCAGACCGATGAGGCACACGGCCACCACCAGCGTGATCTTCCAGCGGGCGAAGTAGAGCATCCTGGCTAGAGCTTGCCGCCGAGACTGTCGCTCGGCCTTGTCGCCCGGCTTACGGCGGCTGGGGCCGAGAGCGAGTGCATGAACCGGCCGTCGCCGGTGTTAGCCCGCAGGGCCTCAGGCCTGCTTCTTGGCGGCATCGCCGTCGCCGGCCTTGCCCTTCTTGTTGCTCGCTTCGGCCGGAGCCGGCTCGCCGCGGCTGAGCACGTCAGAGACGCTCGAGGCGGCGATCTGCACCCGGACGCCGTCGGCGATCTCGACCATCACCCGGTTCTCCTCGAGCACCTTGGTCACCCGGCCGATGATGCCGCCGCTCGTCAGCACGTTGTCACCGCGCCGCAGATTGGCGACCAGCTCGCGGTGCGCCTTCGCCTTCTTCTGCTGCGGCCGGATGAGCAGGAAATAGAAGACGACGAAGATGAGCACCAGTGGCAGGAGCTGAATCATGCCGAAATCGCCGCTGCCCTCGGCTGCGGCTTGGGCGTAGGCCGGTGAGACGAACATCGCTGCCTCGTGCTGTGGAACCGCGGCGGACTATAGCGGCCGGGTCCGGGTTTGCAAACTGCGCGGGGTTCGCACGCAGTTCGCACGCATTTTGGCCGGGCGCCGCAGCGTGTTAGGTTGTGCCTCGACCCCGCGCCGCGCCGCCCAGCCGAGATGCCGGACACCGAGAATACCGCCGCGCTCCTGCGCATCGCCGAGGCCCTGGAGCGACTCGCCCCGCCGCGGCCGCTTGCGCCCGACCTCGAGCGCGCGGATGCCTTCGTGTGGCAGGCGGACAGCCAGCGGCTCGTCGCGGTGCCGGCGGTCAGCCGTGTGCGCCTCGACCTCCTGCGCGGCATCGACCGGGTGCGCGACATCCTCCTCGACAACACCCGGCGCCACGCCGCGGGCTATGCCGCCAACAATGCGCTCCTGTGGGGCGCGCGCGGCATGGGCAAGAGCTCGCTCATCAAGGCGGTTCACGGCGCGGTCAATGAGGCCACGCCGGGTGCGCTCGCGCTGGTCGAGATCCACCGCGAGGACGTGGCCTCCCTGCCCCACCTCCTGCACGTCCTGCGCGGCGCGCGCCGCCGCTTCGTCTTGTTCTGCGACGACCTCTCCTTCGCCGGCGAGGATACGAGCTACAAGTCGCTCAAGGCGGTGCTCGAGGGCGGCCTCGAGGGGCGCCCGCGCAACGTGATCTTCTACGCCACCTCGAACCGCCGCCACCTGATGCCGCGCGAGATGATCGAGAACGAACGCGCGAGCGCCATCAACCCGAACGAGGCGATCGACGAGAAGGTCTCGCTCTCGGACCGCTTCGGGCTGTGGCTCGGCTTCCACGCCTGCTCGCAGGACGACTACCTCGCGATCGTCGCCGGCTACGCCGCGCACTACGGGTTCGCGGTGCCTAGTACCACGCTGCACGCCGAGGCGCTCGAATGGTCCATGACACGCGGCGCGCGCTCGGGCCGCGTGGCCTGGCAGTTCATCCAGGACCTCGCCGGCCGCCACGGCCGCCGCCTCGACTGACGCGATGCCCAACGCGCCGATAACCGGCGCGAGTTTACGATCGTCCGGTTCATTGGCTTGTTGGACATTGCCACCTCATCTGGCAGCCAATGCCCCATCATCGTGCGCAAACGTAATAACAACATTTCTTTTCTTGCGCCCGGTATCGACGTAGCGGTGCGCCTCCACGATCTGCTCGAACGGATAGCACCGATCAATAACGGGGCGGAATTGTCCTTTCTCGGCGAGAGCCGCGAGGAAACGCAACTCCTCGGCTCCGCCGACCGCCGGGCCGGCAATGATTTTCTTACTGCTCGTCATCGACGTCCACGGCGCTGAAAGCATCTCTGGCAGCCCAGCTGACACCAGAAGAAGACGTCCTCCTTCCTGCAACAAAGCCTTGCAACGAGAGAAAGGAGCGTTCCCAACGGTGTCGACGACGATGTGGCGCTTGCGAGCTGTCGTCTTCTTGGCGGCGTCGAAGCCACGCGCGGCACCCGGCGCGGGCGCCTTCACCGTCTGGCTGTCGATGACAGCCGGCGGCCGGGCTCGCCTCGCGACCCACGCGCTCGCGATCCAGCATCAGGGCGATGTCGTGGATGGTGCGGAACAGCATCAGCCGGACGAAGCGCCGGAACCACCAGTACACTGTCTGCCACGGTGGGAAGTCTTTGGGCAGCATGCGCCAACCGCCGCCCGAACGCGTCATGTAACGGATCGCGTTCACCACCTCGCGCAGGTCGTATCGTCGTCGTCGCCCGGTCTTGCCAGGCCGAGGCAGCAATGGCTCGATCCGCGACCACTCCTCGTCGGTCAGATCAGTCGGGTACCGCTTGGTCTTGCGCTCGATCTCGGCCATCCGGCCACGGTTCGCTGGGGCCCACATACCCAGCTTGAATCACGCCGAAGTCCGAATGTGAATCCCTTTTCAACGGGCTCTAAGCTCACGATCCCGGCGATGTTTTTGTCACAGGTGGACGGGGGCTGCTCAGGCGAGGCGCCCTGCGGTCTTGCGCGCTGGCAGGTGGCGCAGGGGATCGACCGCGTCGACCCCCTTGCGCACCTCGAAGTGGAGTTGCGGCCGGCTCACGTGGCCGCTTGCGCCGGCGCGGGCGATGAGTTGGCCGCGCTCGACGCGCACGCCGCGTTCCACCAGGATCTCGGCGTTGTGGGCGTAGGCCGTCACCCAGCCGTCGGTGTGACGGATCAGCACGAGATGGCCGAAACCGCGCAGCTCGTTGCCGACATAGGCTACGACGCCGCTCTCTGCCGCCCGCACCTCGGTGCCGACCGGCACGGCGATGTTGATGCCATCGTTGTGCAATCCGCGCCCTTTCGGGCCGAAGGTGGATAGGACCTCGCCCTGCACCGGCCACTGGAAGCGGAGCTTGCCGGTACGCGGGCTCGGCGTTCCCGGCCCGAGGGTCGCCACGACGGGCGCCGCCGCGTGTGCAGGCAGCCGCAGTACCTGTCCGATGCGCACCTGGTAGGGCGCGGCGATGCGGTTGTCCCGTGCGAGCTCGAGCGGGCTCACCTCGAAGCGCGCCGCGATGCCCGACAACGTATCGCCGGCGGCGACCCGGTAGGACGCGGTATCGCCGTCCGCCGGCCCACCATCGTCCATCGCGAGCGCCACAGGAACGAGCACGCCTTCGGCCGCGGGTTCAGCATCGCGCTCCGTGGCGGCCGGCTCCGACACCGGCTTCGGCCGCGGGATCGGAACGCCCGCCTGGTCGGCGCGCGCGGGTCTTGGGCGCGGCTTGGGGGCTGCCGGGGCGAGCTGATCGAGCGCCGTCAAGTCGATGACGACCGTGGCTTCCGCCGGGCGCTGCGCCGGCCCAGGCGCGCTGGCATCGATCACCGGCGCCGG